>PHBF01000451.1 GCA_002841905.1 Deltaproteobacteria bacterium HGW-Deltaproteobacteria-17 | reverse complement strand
TTCGATTTCGATGATGAGGGGCGTGCTGGATCACAGCCGCCACCGATCGAAGGGGCGAACCATCATATTGAACTTGTGGCGTTTCGGAATGCGGTTTATAGTGCGTCGGATTGACGAATATGTGGCTTCTACTCTCTCTCTGGACCATTCTCTCGCAAGTCGCGGTCGACCCCGTGGATCCGCCCGATCGCCTGGAGCTGGCGTCCCAGGAGTCGCTCCAGGGCAACCACCAGCGCGTCATCGACCTGCTGTCGAGCCTGCTGTACCCGACCAGCCAGTTCGCCACGGAGGAGGAAGAAATCAAGGCCCTGCGCCTGCTGGGGCTCTCCTACTGGTTCCTCAACAACACGGTGGAGGCCACCAAGGCGTTCACGGTGCTGCTGAACCGGCGCCCGGACTTCAAGCTCGATCCGGTCGTCGTCCCGGCGGGAGCGCTCCTGTTCTTCAACGAGGTCAAGGGCAAGCTCCGTGAGAAGCTCAACGAGCTTCGACGCCTGAAGCGGGAGGAGGAGGAGCGCAGGAAACGGGAGAAGGCCGAGGCCGAGCGCAAATTCCAGGAGGAGCTGCGCAAGAACGCGCCGGTGCTCCGCGAGACCACGGTGATCCAGAAAAACTACATGCTCTTCAACTTCTTCCCGCTGGGCCTGGGCCAGTTCCAGAACGGCCATGATGCCAAGGGATGGCTGCTCGTGGGCCTGCAGTCGCTGACCGTGACGGTCAGCATTTCGGCCTACACGTACCTGAAATACAAGTATCCGCAGGGCGTGGTGCCCGAGGAGGAGAAGGTCTCGGCCCGCCAGATCCAGTATCTGCAGGTCGGAACCGGTGCCGCGTTCTTTGCGCTCTGGATGACGGGCATCGTCGACGCACTGGTGTTCCACAAGCCCACGCGCAAGACCACCGACCGGCAGTACGTGCCGGGCAAGCGCCGTCTGGAACTGTTCGGAATGCCGCTGGAGACGGGCGGCTTCATGTTCGGCGTGCAGGGGGAATTCTGATATGGCCAATCTGCGAGTGAAACTTCAGAACAGCGTGAAGGTCTATACCCTGTTCAAAAAACTCACCACCATCGGGCGCGACGAGGCCAACGACGTCATCATCCGCGATCCCCTCGTCGACGACGTCCACGCCCATCTCCTGTTCGACGGCAAGAACTACCAGATCCTGGCCACCGAGGGGAAGAACACCTTCCTGGTGAACGGGCGCCGGCGCAGCAAGCACAAGCTCTCCGACGAGGACACCCTGCGCATCGGCGACGCCGAGGTCGTGTTCCTCGAGCGCGAGCCCGCGGCCGAGCCGACCAGGCCGCGCGGCCCCCAGGGCACCAGTGATTACCAGAAACTGTTCGACGTGGCCCGCCGCATCCTCAACGAGACGGACCTGTCGGTGGTCCTCGAGAACCTCATGGACGTCGTCGTCGAGATCACGGGCGCGGACAAGGGATTCCTCATCCTCACCCAGAACGAGAAGATGGACATCAAGGTGGCCCGCAACGTCGCCCGCGAGAACATCGCGCAGGCCGTGGACCAGGTGTCCGACAGCATCATCGCCCGCGTGGTGCGCAACAAGAAGCCGCTGATCGTGTCCGACGCGCTCAACCACGAGGAGTTCGCCACCGCGCGTTCCGTGATGGACCTCAACCTCAACAGCGTCATGTGCGTGCCGCTGCTGGACCGCGGCAACCTCATCGGCCTGATCTACGTGGGGAACTCCAACATCCGCGGCCTGTTCGTGCAGCAGACGCTGGAGATCCTCACCGTGTTCTCGTCCCTGGCCAGCCTGGTCGTGCGCAACGCCA
>PHBF01000450.1 GCA_002841905.1 Deltaproteobacteria bacterium HGW-Deltaproteobacteria-17 | reverse complement strand
GGGCTGAGGCCCAACTGCCGCGTCAGGGCAGCGACGTCCGCCGTGCGCGACACGAAGGGAAGGCCGTATACCTCGGCGAGAGCAGCCACGAAACACGCGTCGTCGCCGGACTCGGGGCGCAGTTGGTGATCGAAATGGAATACGCCGAGTTTGAGCGATAGCTCCGCTGCGTAAAGCGCCAGGATGTCGAGCAGCACCATCGAGTCGCGCCCACCCGAGACCGCGACCAGCACCCGTTGCCCTCTAGCGAGCAGCCGTTCCCTCTCGATGGTCCTTACGACATTCGCGTATATGCGGAAGAGTTCCGGCTCCAGATGCGTCACGTTTTCACCTCCCGGCTCTCTAGAACTTGACGCTGCCGACCTCGCCGCCAAGGTCGAGCTCGGTCCCGAGTTGAGCCGAGAGCGCCGCCATGCGGGCGAGTATATCCTCCCCCTTGCTGCCGCGCGCCGGAAACGGCTGGCAGTAGGTGATGTACGCCGGCTCGAAGTCGGCCGACACGAGCCTGCCGTGCGCGAGCGTCACCTTGAGCAATCCGCTGCGTCGCCCCTCCTCCTTCGGAGGGTTGAAGATGAAATTCCCCAAGCTGTAGGCGATGAGGGAGTCCCCGTAGCGTTCCATTCCCTGCAGCACGTGGGGATGGGCGCCGAGGACCACGCATGCGCCGGCTCGAGCAGCGGCGTGCGCGAGTTCGGATTGCGCCAACGACGGCGATTCGACGCCGGTATCGCCCCAGTGAAAATATACGACCACGTAGTCGCTGACCGCCCGCGCCTTCTCGATCTCCTCTTCCAGCGCCGAGACGTCGGTCAAGGCGGCTATGCCGGGGCGATCTTCCTCGGCGGCATATCCATCCGGGACGTAGGAACTGAAGGCGAGAAAAGCCACTCGGGCACCCGCGATCTCCATCACGGCGGGGCTATGCGCTTGCGCCCGGTTGAACCCGGCGCCGCAGTGCGCGATGCCGGCACGGTCGAGCGCCGAGATGGTGTCGGCGAGCCCTTCGTCCCCGTAGTCCATGACATGGTCGTTCGCGAGCACCACCAGGTCGATGCCGGCATCACGCATGGCGGTGACCGCGGCCGGATCGCCCCTCTGATGGAAGGACGTCTGGGATGGATGCGGCGCGCCTCGCGTCGTGAGGGCGCTCTCGAGGTTGCAGAGAGCTATGTCCGCCTGGCTGATGGCCTGTTTCTCGGCCGACCAGGGATAATCGTAGCCTTTCTGATCGAGCACCGGCGCCACGTCAAGGCCGAGGGAGACGTCTCCCACGGCGAGCAGGTTTATGCCCATAGCGCCGTTGGACTCCAGCTCGCCCGAGGCCCGCCGGTTAGCGGGAGCGGCGCTGGTGACGAAGACGATGCCGATACCGGCCGCGACCGTGAGCATGATCAGGATAACGGCCAGCCCCTGGCGCTTCACGGCCTGGCGCTTCAGGAGCAGTTGCGTGGTCCGCCGCAAGAAGGGCTCTTCGCTCATCTGCCGCCCCTTCCGCTCTCCGCGCAGAAATTGCTGATGGACCTGTCGTAAGTCCGCTCGCGCTCAGGGCTGAAATAGCAGGCGGGCAGCTCGCCGGCACGGCGATGATATTCCACGCAGAGGCAGCAGCGCCCTTTGCGCGCACACGGCTCATAGGTGCAGTTGCACGACAAGGTCTCCTCCCTGCCTTCACATTCCATGCCGCACCTCCCGTCTTTACGCGCCAGTCATCGCCGGACCAAGCACGTATCCTAACACAGTCAGCTACCTCCGGTAGATGAAGACGGCGGTTCCGCTGCGGCCCCCGGTGATGGCTTCCGCCCTTCC
>PHBF01000449.1 GCA_002841905.1 Deltaproteobacteria bacterium HGW-Deltaproteobacteria-17 | reverse complement strand
GCATGAGGTCTCGAGACCATGGTTCGCGCCGCAGGAAGTACTCGCTAGCGTCTTCCGAGCCAAGCTCGTCGCGGCGATCCGAGCTGCGGTCCCTGGACTCCAGCTACCGGGGCCAATCTTCCACACCCGGTGGGTGGTGCACGTGGACAAGCCCAAGCACGGGACGGAGGTGGTCTTGCGGTACCTGGCTCGCTACGTTCACCGCGTTGCGCTCTCCGACCACCGCATCGTGGCCATGTCGGCCACCCACGTGACCTTCAAGTATCGGGACCGGGACCGGAAGAACTGGCTGACCATGACCCTGCGTGGAACGGAGTTCATCCGACGGTTTCTCCAGCACGTGCTACCGCGTCGGTTCCACAAGGTCCGATACTTCGGGTTCTGGGCTTGCAGCAATCGGCCCAAGCTCCGAGCACTACGACAAAAGCTCCTTGCTCAGGCCGGTCAGACGCCCGCTTCCTCGGCGCCGAGCGGGGCGGCTGCCCAGGCCGACCCCAGCCCGACCTGGCTCAAGTGCCCGCACTGCGAACAGGGCACGCGATCCATCCTCGGACACTTCGATGCGATCCAACTCCACGACTACTTCACCAGGCACGGCTTCCGTCCCCCCGACGTCCCACGGCTCCTGTGATTCCTCAACCTGACCACCACCTCATCCACGGCCGCGCCCCTTCCGAACGGCGCAACGCCCCCGTCTACCTCAATCCCCGCCCGTTTCCGCGCCCCGCACCACACGACCCGCCGTCGATCGATGATGCCGCCGCCGAGACATCGTTTACCCCGCTCGAGACACCCCCGGCACCCTCGTTCCCCCCTCGAAGCCGATCCGACGCCCTCGTCCCCCGAATGCTGCGCTGCGGAAAAGACCGTCTCGTCGGCCTCCCACAAGGGTTCCCCACACTATCTCCATAGAGGGCCGATTTCGGCACTGCACACAGAGATCTAGCCCCGGCCATCCAACATACAGATGAAGCTGATTGGCACGCCGGCTTGCACGCGACTGCGTCGCCGCAACCCGTCGCGCCAACAGCTTATCTGAACGTTGGACGGACCTGCGGAACGCTTCGCGTGCACGGTCGTACGCGTGATGTGAGCTCTGTTGTGGTGGCTGGGGCCGTGGTGGAACGGTCCTTGCCCGTAGCTGAGCCTCTGCCGACGGCGAGGTTCAGGCGATGGTGTCCGCATCTACCGACGACGTCTCGATGGCGAGGGTGCTCGCGCGTTTCGGTCCGGCCTACATGCAGCGTCATGGTCGGACGATGCCTGTCGCGCATCGGGCGGCGATGAACGCGATACTGATGTGTCGGACGCCCGCGCTCGGGGCCAACGTCGTCGCGTGTGAGGACTGCAAAGTCACTGAGTTCGTTTACCATTCATGCCGGCACCGTGCGTGCCCGAAATGTGGCTCGGGTCTTGGGGAGGACTGGGTCGAGGCGCGACGCGAGGAGATCCTTCCGGTCCCCTACTTTCAAATCGTGTTCACCGTCCCCGAGAAGCTTCGTCGCATCATTCGTAGGCATCAGTGCGTTCTCTACCCGAAGCTCATGACTGCGGTGGGCGAGACACTGCTCGAGGTGGGTGCGGATCCGGAGCACGTCGGAGGCCAGATCGGAGCGCTGACGGTGCTCCACACGTGGACCCGGACGGTGGAATATCACCCTCATGTTCATTGCCTGGTGCCCGCGGGCTTCCTCGACGACGCTGGTGAGTGGCATGAGGTCTCGAGACCATGGTTCGCGCCGCAGGAAGTACTCGCTAGCGTCTTCCGAGCCAAGCTCGTCGCGGCGATCCGAGCTGCGGTCCCTGGACT
>PHBF01000448.1 GCA_002841905.1 Deltaproteobacteria bacterium HGW-Deltaproteobacteria-17 | reverse complement strand
CCACGGCTACTGGCCCTCGCCGGCGGCCGTCGACTACGCCGACCCCCTGAACCCGCAGCCCGTGCCCGCCGTCGAGAGCCGGCTGGGCACCTCCGCCGAGCTGCACGGCCTGATCGCCAGCGCCCGCGCCGAGAACATGAAGATCCTGTTCGACTACGTCATGAACCACGTCGACGAGGCGTCCGGGCTCTATGCCGCCCATCGCGACTGGTTCTACCTCGAGAACGACAACCCCGTGCTGTGCTCGCCCAACTACTGGAACGACAGTTACTACGGCACCCGCTGCGCCTTCACCAACTACCTGCCCGCCTTCGACTACTACAAGTCCTGGGTGCGCCAGTGGTCGGTCGCCGACGCCATGTGGTGGGCCCGCGAGTACGGCATCGACGGCTACCGACTCGACGCGATCAAGCACGTCCCCATGGACTGGCTCACCGAGCTGCGCACGGCCGCCGAGGCCGCGTTCCCGAACCCCGAGGGCGGCCGCTTCTACATGGTGGGCGAGACCTACGACTGGGACAGCCAGGACACCCTCAAGGCCTTCGTCGACCCGGTCACCAAGCTCGACGGCCAGTTTGACTTCCCGCTGCGCAAGCGCATGTGCGAGGCCGTCTTCACGCGGAGCCTGAGCCTGGACGACTTCTTCAACTGGTGGAACGGCAACGACAACGTCTACGGGGCCGGCGCGCTGATGTCCACCTGGATCGGCAACCACGACGTCCCCCGGGCGATCCACTTCGCCTCGGGGCAGCTCGGCTCCTGCACCGAGGGCTCCCACGTGGGCAACTCCTGGAACCCGGGGGCCTACACCCAGCCCGCCGAACCGGAGCCGTACCAGCGCCTGGCGCTGGCGTTCGGCCTGCTGCTGACCAACCGCGGCGTGCCGCTGATCTACTACGGCGACGAGATCGGCATGGCCGGCGGCGGTGATCCCGACAACCGCCGCATGATGACCTGGAGCGGCCTGAACACCCACCAGGAGTGGCTGCGCGCGCGCGTCTCGAAACTGACCGCCATCCGTGCGGCCCACGTGGCCCTGCGCCGGGGACGCCGCACCACCGTCTCGGGCGGCACCGACACCTTCGCGTACAGGCTCGGCGGCTGCGGCGCCTCCGAGGACGTCTACGTCCTGGTCAACCGCGGCGACTCCGACGCCACCGTGTTCGGCCTGCCCGCGGGCTCGTGGACCGAACTGATCTCGGAGACCTCCGAGTCCGGCGGCGGCGGCATCACGGTGCCCGCCCGCGACCTGAAGATCTTCGCGGCCCAGCCGTAGGGGACCGCCATGCTGCGCACCTCCCTGCTTTTCCTCGCGGGCCTGCTGTGCCTAGCCTGCTCGTCCCAATCCCACCCTTCGCCCCCCCTTGACGGCGGCGACGACGCCGACAGTGGCGACACCGACGTGGACGCCGACGTGGGCGCCGACCCCGGCATCTGGTGCGCCACGCAGTGGCCCCACGACAGCCTGTTCGAGCCCGGGTCTCCCACCGAAGCCCTGTACGCCCGGGTCCGCATCCCGGGCATCACGCCCGCGGGCGGCGCGGATCCGGCGCTGGAGGTCCAGCTCGGCTTCGGACCGCCGACGGAGACCCCCGCCTCGGACGCGTGGACCTGGGCCGCCGCGCACGTCAACGCGCTGTGCGCGGGCTGCGCCGGCGACGAGGAAGAGTACATGGGTGTTCTGACCCCCGGGGAGCCCGGCCGCCTGCTCTGGGCCGCCCGGGTGCGGTACGCAGGCAGCCCGTGGGTGTCCTGCGACCGCGCCGACGGGGGCCGCGCCGGGAGCGCCGACGGCTGGTCCGCGGCCGACG
>PHBF01000447.1 GCA_002841905.1 Deltaproteobacteria bacterium HGW-Deltaproteobacteria-17 | reverse complement strand
GGCGAAACAGCAGCTCCCCCCGGTCCCCCTGGGCCACCCGGTACCCCAAGTGAAGGCGGCGGGACCGGCGGATTTGAGCCGGATAAGGCCCGGCGATTCTTCGATCGTGCCCGGACCGTTCACGACACCAAGAACTTCGAATACGCCATGACTCTCTGGCTCCAGGGGCTGCGCTTCGATCCCACCAATGTCGCGGCTCTCGAATCCTTCATGCAGTCCGGGGGTGAGTACTCGGCCCTCCCGAAGAGCAAAGGCCCGACGAAGGAGCAGGTCGGCGCTGTCGCGGGCAAGGGGCCCGTGGAACGGTACATCTCGGCGCTCCTGTACTGGGGCGCCAAGCCCCTGGACTGGCAGCTCGGCCTCAAGGCCTTCGACGCCGCGGCGCGCCTCGGGGCCAACGAAGCCGCCTACTGGATCGGAACCCGCATTCTGGGCATGGCCGGGCAGGATCCCAAGGCGAAGAAGGACGCCTTCGTCCAGATGATGGGCCTCTTCGAGAAGATTCAGGGCTTCGACAAGGCCGTCATCGCCGGCCAGATCGCGTGCCGCCTCGATCCCGTCGATTCCCCCCTGGCCGTCCGCGTCCGCAACATGTCGGCCCAGGCGGCGATGTCCGAGGGCGGCTACGAGAAGACCGGCGAGGCCGGCGGCTTCCGCCACAATGTCCGCAACATTCAGGCCCAGCGCGAGCGCGAGGAAGAAGAGCGGATCGTCAAGACCGAGGATGTCCAGGAGCGGGCCATCGAGCGCGCCAAGGCCGACTACAACGCCCGCCCCGGCGACGACGCGGCGATTCTCAAGCTCGCCACGCTCCTCCGCGAGCGCGGGCTTCCCGAGGATGAGAAGCTCGCCTACCAAGTTCTTCTCAAGGCCTACGAGGCCGGACAGAACTATCGCTTCAAGATGCTCGCGGGCGACATCAGGATGCGCGTGGGCCGCCGCAAACTGCGCGCTTTCAAGGTGGAGCTCGAGAAAGACCCCGAGAGCGCCCCGAAGCGCGAGCAGTACGCCAAAGCCGAGCGGCAGCTGCTCGAAGAGGAGATCAAGGAGTTCGAGGAGCGGGCCGCGGCCTATCCGACCGACCTCAGCCTGCGCCTCGAACTCGGCAACCGCTGCCTCGTCTTCGGCGACTACGAGAAGGCCATCGAGCATCTCCAGATGGCCCGCGGCTCGCCCCAGATGCTCGCCAAGGCTCTCTTCGGGCTCGCCCAGGCCTTCGAGAAGCTCGGCTGGATCGACGAGGCCGAGAGCACCTACCGCGAGGCCGTCGAACGCCACGAAAATCCCAACGACGAGGCCGGCGCCGAACTTCGGTACGGCTTGATGTCCACCCTCGAGCGCAAGGCCCGCGACCAGCGCAGCCTCGCCGTCGCGGAGGAGGCCTTCAAGCTCGCCTCGGGGATCGCGATGCAGCGCATCGGCTTCCGCGACATCCGCGACCGGCGCGTCGCGCTCCAGGAACTCGTCAAGTCGCTGCGGGACGAGGGGCGTTCGTGAGCGAGCCATGAGCGAGCGGCGCGCCATCGCGATCATCCCCGCCCGGCTCGGCTCGACCCGGTTCCCCGGCAAGGTGCTCGCCGACGCCACCGGCCGCCCGCTGATCCGGCATGTCGCCGAGGCCGCCGCCGCGGCGCAATCCATCGCGCGGGTGGTCGTCGCCACCGACGATCGCTCCGTGATGAGCCGCGTCCACGCCTTCGGGGGCGAGTGCCTCCTCACCTCGCCCGAGCATCCCAACGGAACCTCCCGGCTCGCCGAAGCCGCCGCGACACTGGGGCTCGCCGGCGATCAGATCATCGTCAATGTGCAGG
>PHBF01000446.1 GCA_002841905.1 Deltaproteobacteria bacterium HGW-Deltaproteobacteria-17 | reverse complement strand
GCAGGAGGTTTTGCCGTTGGTGCCGGTCACCGCGACGATGGTGTGCGGCACCGGGGCAAAGAACCCCGCCGCCAGCTGCGCAAAGGCGCGGCGCGGCTGCGCATCGGCGATATGGAGCGCGCCTGCAACCCGCGCTTCGGGCCGGGCAATGATGGCGACCGCGCCCGCCTCAATCGCGGCGGCGATGAAATCCTCACCATTGACAGCCGCGCCCTGAAACGCGCCGAACACCGTGCCGGGTGCGACCTTGCGGTGATCGATCGCAAAGCCGGTGACGCTGACATCACTCGCCCCGCCCGGCGCAAATCCCGCGCGCTGCATCAGGTCGGCCAGCCGCATCCCGCCGAAGGAGGAGAAGTGGGCCGACAGCATGTCCGCGAAGGAGACGTTCTTCGGCAGGATCGGGCCGATGACGGCTGGGTTTCCCACCGTCGTCAGCAGGCTGGAGTCCGTCAGCGCCAGGGCGAAGTACGCCAGCACGCCGGAGAACAGCGCGATGATGGCGCCCGGGATGGCCTTGATGAAGCGCGGGGCCAGGACCATGGCGGCCATGGTCACACCACCGACGATCAGATGCCCTGTCTGCCAGGAGCCCGGCGACGACAGGGCGGCGAAGAACGTCGTTCCCTTGGGCATGCCCGCGAGCTTGGGCAGCTGGGCCGTGAAGATCAGCAGCCCGACGCCGCTGAGGTAGCCCGCGACCACCGGGTAGGGGATGTACTTGATGATGCGGCCGCCCTTGAGGGTTCCGGCCAGGATCTGCAGCCCCGCCGAGATCAGGATCACCACGCTCAGGTAGGCCGGGACCAGGGCCAGGGCCGACGGGGAGCCGTCCCGCCGGACCATCTCCATCACGAAGACGGACAGGACCGCCGCGGCCGGCGCGCAGGGGGCAGAGACCAGGCGGGCGGTGCCCCCCAGCAGCGGGGCCAGGAAGCCGATGGCGATGCAGCCCAGGATGCCGCCGATGGCGCCCCGTGCCGAGTACTCCGCGCCCAGGGGCGCGAAGATGATCAGTCCGAAGGCGATGGCCGAGGGAAGGGCGACGAGGGTCGCGGCCAGCCCGCCGAAGAGGTCGCCCTTGAGGTTTCGTTTGAGGTGGGTCAGGTCCATGCATGCCTCCAGAGGACAGGGCACCCGAGAGGGCGCGATGCCCTGGCCGATACGGTTCGGGGTCCGGTACGGGGTCGGTCGGATCGGCCTCGGCTCAGAGGCGGGTGGCTTCCAGGTACTCCATTTGCGTGCAGTCCATCTGATCGAAGTACTTGTCGACCAGCTCGGGGTCGCACTCCTCGCCGGCCTCCATCGTGATCTCGCCCTCCCACCGGGTGACGGTGAGGGAGAGCCCGGTCCCGGTGAGCGCCGGGATGCCCTGCCGATAGGTGAGGTAGCAGGTGGTCTCAGACCCGCCCGAGGAGGACGTGGCCATGTACTGCTGCCAGACACCGTCCTTCTTGATGAAGGTGCCCGTCAGTTCGATCGTGTCGTCGTCGCACGTGTCCTCTGTGGCGCCGGTGCAGGAGATCCAGCCGACGATGGGCGTGCCGAAGAACGACTGGGCCCTCAGTTTGAAGTAGGGCTCCATGATGTCCGAAGGTGTCCAGGCGTCCTGGTCATCGCAGGAGGTGCGCTCCTGGCTGAGGGTGACCTGGTAGAAGCCGTCATACTCGGCGCCGGCGCGCTGGCCGTCGTCGCAGGCGCAGATGAACAGTACCAGCAGTCCCGTGATGAGCCATTTGAGTGTCATGATCCCTGCCTATTTGAAGGTGAAACTGAAGGCGTGCTCGCAGATGCTGAAGGTGTCGCCCTCGTC
>PHBF01000445.1 GCA_002841905.1 Deltaproteobacteria bacterium HGW-Deltaproteobacteria-17 | reverse complement strand
CGCGAGGCAGGTAGTTGTAAACCACCTGGATGTCCTGAAGGACCGCCAGGATCGCGGTCTTGTCGCCGTGATAGCCTTCGATGATCTTGTCGACTGCGGAGAAATCTTCCATCACTTCTCTCCTTTTTTCGCCAGCCAGGCGGTCCGGGCCTCTGCGCCGATCTTGTAAGCGGCGTTGAAGATGGCGAGGTTCGTCTCGAGGACGGTCTGGTTCTTCTTGAATTTCTTGGTCAGGAAGGCCACGACCAGCTCGACCGGGACCATGTCCGTCGCGCCCACGGAGCCGCCCAGGCCGGCGATGTTGGCCGACCGCGACGTGCCGGTGTGCTGGATCGACAGGTCGTTGCAGGGCACGAACACCTGCATGATGTCGGTGCGCGCCGAGGTCTCCGGGATCAGCGAACTGTTGATGATCAACGCGCCGCCGGGTTTGACCACGGAGTCGAACTTGGTCATGGACGGGCGGTTCATGACCAGGATGTTGGTGGGGATGTTCACGACGGGGCTGCCGATCGGGCGATCCGCCACCACGACGGTGCAGTACGCGGTGCCACCGCGCATCTCGGGGCCGTAGGAAGGAATCCAGGCCACTTCCAGGCCGTTCTCCAGCGCCCCCTCGGCAAGGAATTTGCCAATGGTCATGACGCCCTGTCCGCCAAAGCCAGCCATCAGGATTTCGTTCTGCATGGCAAATCCTCCTTACTTGTCTTCCGGGGTCTTGAAGACGCCCAGCGGGTAATAGGGAAGCATCGTGTCCTTGAGCCACTTGTTGCTCTGCACCGGGGTGAAGCCCCAGTTGGTCGGGCAGATCGACAGGAGCTCGACGAACGAGAAGCAGGTTCCGGCAAGCTGGTACGAGAAGGCCTGACGCAGCGCCTTCTTCGCCGACACGATGTGCGCGGGCGTGTGCAGCGAGGCACGGACCACGTAGGAGGGCGTGTGCAGCGTGGAGAGCAGTTCGGCCATGCGGATCGGGGAGCCGCACCATTCGACGTCGCGGCCCTTCGGGCTGGTGGTGGTCTTCTGTCCGGGCATGGTCGTGGGGGCCATCTGGCCGCCGGTCATGCCATACACGGCGTTGTTGATGAACACCACGGTGATCTTCTCGCCGCGGTTGGCGGCGTGGACGATCTCGCCCATGCCGATGGAGGCCAGGTCGCCGTCACCCTGGTACGTGTAGACGCACAGTTCGGGGCGGACACGCTTGACGCCGGTGGCCACCGCGGGGGCGCGGCCGTGGGCGGCGCTCTGCATGTCGGTGTCCATGTACTTGTAGATCAGCACCGAGCAGCCGACCGGCGCGATGCCGACGGTCTTGCCCCGGATGCCCAGCTCATCGACGATCTCGGCGACCATGCGGTGCGCCACGCCGTGGGTGCAGCCCGGGCAGTAGTGCGTCTCGATCTTGGTCATGCTGGCGGGACGTTCGAAGATGGTTCTCATGACTTGGCTCCCTTCAGTCCGCGGGCGGCGAACTCCTTCTTGAGGAAGTCGATGACCTCTTCCGGGGACGGGACGATGCCGCCCATGCGGCAGAAGAAGCCGACGGGGTACTTGTCGCGGATGGCCCACCGCACGTCCTCGAGCATCTGGCCCTGGCTCATCTCGACCACCGAGACGGCCTTCATGTTCGGGGCGTCGGACAGCGCGCGAAGCCGGTCGAACGGGAACGGGAACAGCGTGATCGGGCGCAGCATGCCGAGCTTGTAGCCGTCCTTGCGCAGCTCCTCGATGGCGGTGCGCACGATGCGGGAGGTGGTGCCGTAGGCGACCACGACCATCTCGGGCTCGTCGTCGAGGAGGTATTCCTCGA
>PHBF01000444.1 GCA_002841905.1 Deltaproteobacteria bacterium HGW-Deltaproteobacteria-17 | reverse complement strand
AATCCTGCCAAAAACCAAGGCCCCGCATGCTGCAGGGCCTTAGCTCTTTGCCTGATCCATGACCTCGACCCGGTTGCGGCCTTGGCGTTTGGCCTGGTAGAGGGCTTCATCCGCCTCGCGCACCAGATCGCGGAGTTCCGCCTGCATCCGCTTGTAGTCCTCTTCCGTCAGCGCCTTGCGCTCGTTGATGAGGCATGCCGCGAGCCGTTCGACCGAGTCCTTCTCCTGATACGACGCGACTTCCTCCTTCGTCCGGTACTTCTGCGGATCGCTCATCGAGTGGCCCTGGTACCGGTAGGTCTTGAGATCGACGAACCCCGGCCGCTGCCGCTCGCGCAGATCGTCGGCGAAGGGCTTGAATCCGTCGTAGATTTCCAGGATGTCCATGCCGTCGAGTTCGAGGAAGTCAATCCCGTAGGCCGCCGCCTTGACCGAGAGATCGTCCGCCATTGTGGTTCCGCGTTCGATCGCCGTTCCCATCGAATAGCCGTTGTTCTCGACGATGTAGATCACGGGCAGCCCGTACAGCCCCGCGAGATTCATCGACTCATGCAGCACGCCCTGATTGAGAGCGCCGTCCCCGAGGTAGCACAGGCAGACCTTTTTACCGCTCTTTTTCAGCGTCTCCCACTCGTATTTCGCCGCGAAGGCGAGCCCGGCGCCCAGCGCCGTCTGGGCGCCGAGCCCGGGCATCAACTTGAACACGCGCATCACGGCCATCTCGTCGGCCGGGTTCACGAGCACGCGCAAAAAGCCGATGAAGTCCTTGAAGTGCGCCTGCTCCAGGATGCGCATCCCCCCCTGCACGCGGAACGGGATGCCCCGTCGGGAGAACTCGAGCTGGATCTGCAGGCTCTGGGCGTTGGTGCGCGTGAGCACGGCGATCTCGTGCAGCGGGATGGCGCTCTCCGTATGGAGATCCCAGAGCCGCTGGGCCACGAACTGCGCCTCCTGCGCGGTGTCGGCGGTGCGCACGAGCACCGGCGGCGTCCCCCCGGTGCGCTGCGTGACCAGGGTCTTGCGGATGACGCGCGTGGAGATCGCCAGGGAGGTGTTGGCCAGGTCCAGGATGGGCTGGGTGGACCGGTAGTTCCGCTCGAGCTTCCGCAGATCCGCGTCGGGGAAGCGCTCGAGGAACAGGTTGAGCGCGTCGAGCCGGGCGCCCCGGAAGGAGTAGATCGACTGGGCGTCGTCGCCGACGACCGTGACGTGCCGGTGATCGCGCACCATCAACTCGACGATGTCGGCCTGGAGCGGGTTGGTGTCCTGGTACTCGTCGACGAGCACATGGTCGAACAGGCCCCGCAGCAGGGCGGCCGCGTCGGACTCCTCCTGAAGCAGGCGCTTCCACAGCACCAGCATGTCGTCGAAGTCGACCACGTGCTGGGCGGCCTTGCGCTCCTGGTAGAGGGCGAAGATGCGCTCCACGGCGTCGATCCGGCCCACGAGCTCGGGCTGCTCACGCCGGGCCGTCTCGACCAGGGGCTCCTGGCAGCCCTGGGCCATGGAGAACAGCGTCTGGCACTTGGACGCGGTGATCGGGGGCTCCACCTTGAGCTCGCCGAGGATCATCGCCAGGAAGTCGCGGGCGTCCTCCGAGTCGAGGATGGAGAAGTCCGGGATCAGGCCCAGGTGCGAGCCGTACTGGCGCAGCAGGCGGTGCCCCACGTGATGGAAAGTGCCGGCCCAGATCTGGTCGGCGATGGGCCCCACCAGCGCGTGGATGCGGGAGCGCATCTCGCGCGCGGCCTTGAGGGTGAACGTGCACAGCAGGATGCGCTCCGGCGCCACCCCCGAGAGGATCAGGTGGGCGCAGCGGG
>PHBF01000035.1 GCA_002841905.1 Deltaproteobacteria bacterium HGW-Deltaproteobacteria-17 | reverse complement strand
CGGCCGGGCACGCTGGTTACCTGGGCCGGCGGCGCCGGAGCGGGCGGCGACCGCGCGCGCGACGTCGTCGGCCGTGACGCCGGCCATGGCCGGGAGGGTGGGCGCCAGGGGGGCCACCGGACCCGCATGAACCGCCGCCGCGGGTTTCTCCGGAAGCGGGGACGTGACCGCGGGCGCCTCGCCCAGCCCCATGTCCTCGATCGACGGCATCTCCAGGGACCCGAGATTGAAGGATCGGACCGCCACGGGCTTCTCGTTGCTGCTGACCACCGGCAGCGTCGAGTCGATGCGCGTGGCGCCGAAGTGGAACTCCATGAAGTCCACGAGCTCCGAGCGGCCGCCGTGCAGGCCCGGGACCACCGCAGGCAGACCCGACAGTTCGCTCAACATCTCGCGGGCGCCGGCCGGCCGGCGGTGCGGCTCGTATTCGCAGGCCTTCTGGATCACGGCGATCAACTCGGGCGGGAACGAACGGGCGACGCTGACCAGCGGCACGTCGGCGCGATCCCGGATCTTCTGCAGGATCTCCACCTCGTGGTTGCCCTCGTACCGATGACGACCGGAACATAGTTCATAGAAAACCGTACCGAGCGCGAACAGGTCGCTGCGCGCGTCCACGCGTCCGCCGACGATCTGCTCCGGGGACAGGTAGGGGACCTTGCCGGTGAGGTTGCCCGAGCCGGTGACGTCCAGGGTCCGCTTGGCCAGGCCGAAGTCGAGGATCTTCACGTCCCCGCTCATGGAGCACATGATGTTCGTCGGCGAGAGATCCCGGTGGATCAGGTGGTACGGACGTCCCTTGGGGTCCTTGAGCTCGTGCATGTGGACCAGCGCCCGCAGGGTCTGCTCGAGGATGAAGTACACCATCGAGGGGGCCAGCGGCGTGCGACCCTCATGGGCCACGTTGTACAGGGCCTTGAGATCCTGTCCCTGGATGTACTCCAGGACCATGTAGGGTTCGCGCTCCTCGGTGATGCCTGCGTCGACGACCTGCACGATGTTGGCGTGATACAGCGCCGCGAGCAGGCGGGCCTCCCGCTGGATGATCGACGCCAGCTTCTCGTTGCTGGCGAACTGCGGCAGCAGCTTCTTGATCACCACGTGCCGGTCGAGCAGCCCCTTGCCCTGATCCTCGCGGGCCAGGAAGATCTCGGAGATGCCTCCGATGGCGATGCGCTTGACGATGCCGTATTTGTCGAATTTGCGATACGTCATGACTCTCCGGTCTGGACCGAAGGATGATATTACGCCTTTGTTCCCGTCCGAATCAACCCATAATTATGGTTCCTGCACCGGTGGGAGCGGCAAAATGGGTGAAAAAACGTCCGACGGAGCGTAGCCGATGGTCGGCGGGGCGGGTTTTCGCGGGACACGTCCGCCTGTGCTACAACCGGGGGCATGTGGTGCCCCGGACTTCCCCCGAACCTGCAGGCGGTGTTCGACCGCCACGCGGGCCGTTTCCCTGCCTGCGCTGCGTGCGTCTTCACGCCCGGGGCCGTGCGGTTCGCGACGGCCGGACGCGCCGCCGTGGCCACGGCGACCTCCCGCGCGGGACCGGACGTCCCGGTGGATGAACACACCGTCTTCGACCTGGCCTCGCTGACCAAGGCCCTGGCCACGGCTCCGGCCGTGTTCACCCTCGCCGCGCAGGGACGCCTGGACCTCGACGACCCGCCGCGCCACCTCCTGCCCCGGGCGCAGGAGCCCCTGCGCACCCACCTGGCCGGTGTCCGCCTGATGCAGCTGCTCAACCACAGCGCAGGGCTGCCCGCCTACGCGCCCTTCTTCGAGACCTGCGAGACCCCGGACCAGCTGCTGGCCGCCCTGGGAGCCCTCCCGCCGGCCGGTCCGGCGGGGAAAAACTTTCTATACAGTGATATTGGCTATATCATTCTGGGTCACCACCTCAGTTCGGTCCTCGGCAGCTCGTGGACCGATTGGGCCAGGGACACGCTCTTCGGCCCCCGGGGGCTCGGTTTCTCCTTCTGGGGGGTTGGGCCCGGGGCGGCGCTGGCGTGCAACCAGGAGCCCGGTGGCGCCTTTGGCGGGCAGGTGCACGACGAAAATGCGCGGATCCTGGGCCCGGCCTGCGGTCAGGCGGGGCTGTTCGGAAGCCTCGCGCAGGTGACCCGCTGGCTGCAAATCCTCCGGGAGATCGGGGACGGACGCCAGGCCGGGCCCCTGCCGCCGGCCGCCGTGCGCCGGATGTGGACGCCCCTTCACCCGGACGACGCGTTCACCCCCGGCTTCGACCGACCTTCGCGCACGGGCTTCACCACCGCCGGAGACTCCGTCGATCGGGACAACACCGTCGGTCACCTGGGCTTCTCGGGGACCGCCTTCTGGCTCCATCCTCCCACCGGGCGCGGCGGCGTGCTCCTGACCAACCGCGTGGCCCTGGGCCGTCATGCCTTCATGGAGGAGTTGCGGACCTTCCGCAACGAGTTCTTCACCGAGGTGTGGCGGAGCTCCGATTCAAACCCCTGAGCTTTCCCGCTTCCTGGGATGGGCGGTCAGTCGGTCAGGGCGACGACGCGCCAGCGCCCGGGGATCCGGTCCTCCTCCTGGAGCACCAGCACCAGCCCGCCGATCTTGCGACGCGCCAGCACGACCAGCGCGCGGTCGAGGTCGAGGTCTCCGAGGCGGGCCGGCGGACGTCCGAACCGGGCCACGGCCTGCGCGCCGGTCATCACGGTCACCCGCGAGAAGCGGATCGTGGCCGGATGGGCGGCGAACGTGCGCTGCAGGAAGGCGGACCTGGCCTCCTCCCCCTCGACGATCTTCCCGTCGAAGTTCACCTTCGCCGACAGCAGCGCCGTGGTCCGGCCCAGGTCGCGGTTGGCCAGGTGATCCACGAAGTTCCGGGCGACCATCTCGCCGAGGGGATCCACCACGGCCTGGGTCCACAGCAACTGAAATACCAAGAGTGTCCACATCGCCCACCATCCAAAAAAGTGAAGCGCTCGGGCGCAAGTTGGTGTAAGAATAGCACCCATGACGCCCGATGTCACCTTCGACCAACTGCTGCTGGATGCAACCGAACTCTACGTCGCCGGCAACATCGTCGGCGCGCGCACGCGCATCGACAAGGCCCTGGCGCGCCACCCCGGGGAGCCGCGCGCGCTCTCCCTGCTGGCGAACATCCTGGTGGCCCAGAGGGATCACGCCTCGGCAACAGCAATCTTTAAACAATTGCTGATGCAGTTTCCGGGTGAGCCGGCGCTGCACTTCAAGCTCGGCTGCGAGTACTTCGCCCAGGGTGACATCCACCTGGGCTACGCCGAGGTCGAGCAGGCGGTGCTCTCGGATCCCTCCAACCAGGAGGCCGTGTCCTTCTACCAGCAGGTCCGGCGGATGCTGGGGCTGCCCATGATCGGCAACGTCGTGGAACTGTCCCCGGAGCTCAACGAGCTGCTGTCGTCGGTCCGCGCGGTGCTCGCCACCCATCCGGCCACCCAGACGCCCGTGCTCAACGAGGAGCCGGTGCCCGAGCCCAACGACGAAGGCATGATGATCGACGAGGACATGACCCCGATGCCCGGCAGCGAGCTCACCCCGGGTCCGGTGGCGCGCGTCACCCAGCGCGACAGCCGTGCCACGGACCGGCTCTGCGTGCTCGACATCCACCCCGGGCCCCACCTGGTGTTCACGCCCGAGTGCGTGAAGATCCCGGTCAACGGTTCGTGGTTCGTGCGTGAGAAGCTCGTGCTGTGCTGGCACATGGGGCTCTCCATCGTGCCCGCCCAGGAGCGCTTCCGCGGCCAGGCCGGCGACCGGAAGATCACCTCGGAGGTCACGGGCGACCTCGTCGAGTGCCAGGGACGCGGCGTGGTCTCGCTGGTCCCCACCGAGAAGTGCATGTTCATGGGCTTCAACCTCGAGGACAGCCCCCTCTACATCATGGAGGAGCGCGTCGTGGCCTTCGCCGGCGATCTGAAATGGGAGAACGGCTGGCTGCGCGGGGAATCCCACAAGGTCCCCCTGATCTCCTTCCGCGGACGCGGCTCGGTCATCATCCAGCTGCCGGGCCGGCTGTACAGCGTGCCCCTGCCCGAGGAGGAGTACCTCATCGCCTCCATCGACCGGCTGATCGGCTGGGACGGCTACGTGGTCGCCCAGTACAGCCACAGTTCGTTCATCCAGGTCGCTGGCAGCGGGAGCCTGCTGCTGCAGTCATGACGGCCGAAACCGCCCCCAAGAACGTCGCGGTCCGCGCCCTCTCCCAGGTCCCCAGGATCCTGAAACTGAGGTTCGTGCGCCGGCGCAAGGTCAGCGACTTCCGCATCCGGTCGCTGCGCGAGGAGGTCGGCAACCTGCCCAACCTCATCACGCTCTCGCGGCTGGTGCTGATCCCGATCATCCTCGTGTTCCTCGATCGCGGGACACCCATGTCGCACTACATCGCGTCGGTGCTGTTCATCTTCGCCGGCTTCTCCGACTTCCTCGACGGCTACCTCGCCCGCAAGACCGGCAAGATCACCCTGCTCGGCAAGTTCCTCGATCCGCTGGCCGACAAGATCACCACCCTCTCGGTGATGGTGACGATGGTCGCCATGCAACTGATCCCGTCCTGGCTGCTGATCCTGATGCTGGTCCGCGAGTTCGCCGTCACCGGGCTGCGGGCCCTGGCCATGGGGGAGGGCGTGGTGATCTCGGCCTCCGAGAGCGGCAAGCAGAAGACCGCGTTCCAGTTCTTCGGCCTGACGTTTTTGCTCGTGCATTTTCCCTATCCGTTGTGGGGGACCACCTGGATGCTCGACTTCCACCGGATGGGCCTGTTCATTCTGTATCTCTCGCTGATCCTTTCTTTGTTCTCGGCCGTGGAATACTTCGCGCTGTTCGTCGAGGCCGTCGAGCGCAAGAACCTGCAGCGGGCGCGCACCCTGCAGGAGGCCGCCCGCGAGGCGGGCCTGCTCGGTGAGATGCAGTCCAATCCGTCCCTTCCGGTGGTCGAGGAGATCGAGATGCAGGTAGCCCTGGATCCGGTCCCGCCGCCGGACCCGGACAGGCCGGAGTAGCCCATGTCCTTTGAGGAAAACAGAGCCCTTCAGACCCGCCTGAGCCTGCTCGACCAGAGCATCGACAAGCTGCGGGTGGTGTTCGAGCAGTTCTTCCTCGGCCTCGAGCGTTTCGAGCCGGTCCAGCTCCGCAAGAGCGTCCAGATGGAGCTGCGCGCGCTCAAGGAGAACCCGCCCAAGAACACGGCCATGAAGTTCCTGCTGTCGCGCATGGAGACGAAGTTCCGCACCTACGAGCAGTACTGGAACCGCGTGCTCCGGGAGATCGAGGACGGCGTCTACGAGCGCCAGCTCCAGCGCATGCGGCGCAAGCTCCGCGAGGAGGGCCTCCCCGACGGCGTGCTCGACAATGTCCGCACCCGCGGCGAACTCGAGGCCGCCATGGCGCGGATCGCCGAGCTGCGCACCCAGCAGGAGTCCCCGCAGGCCGCCTCCCGGGAGGCTCAACCCCAGGGCGACACGAACGCCGCGAGATCCGCCGCGCCGGCCGCCTTCTCCCCGGCGGGGCCCCATCCCCAGTCCCCCCCGCCCTCCTCCTCCGATCCCGCGCTACGCCGCGCCTACGAGAACTTCGTCCGGGCGCGTCTCTCCACGGGCGAGAGCCTCGAGGGCATCACCCCGGACCGCTTCTTCGCCACGATCTCCAGCCAGATCCCCAAGGTCAAGCAGGCCCACGGGTGCTCCGAGGTCGAGATCCAGGTCGTCGTCAAGGACAACAAGGCCACCCTCCGGTTTCTGCCAAGATAGGTGAAGCTCAGGTGCAGGCGCAGGAGGTCAACTCCTGCAGCCGCTCGACGAAGCGGTGCAGCCCCACGCCGTGGGACGCCTTGACCAGCACCCAGTCGCCGTGCGCCAGGCGCGGCAGCAGCTCGTCGGCGGCCTCCTCGGGGGAGGCGCAGGTGGTGAGGTGATCCCGGCTTCCGAAGCCCTCGGCAAACGAGGCCGCCTGCTTGCCGACATACAGCACCGACGCCGGCGCCAGCCTGGCGGCCTCGACGCCGGCCTCCCGATGCAGCCTGGGTGATTCGTCCCCCAGCTCGAGCATGTCCCCGAGCACCAGGTGCAGCGGACCGGTGCGCACCTTGTCGATCCATCCGAACACCGCCGCCAGGGATCCCGGGCTGGCGTTGTAGCAGTCGTCGAACACGGTGATGCCGAAGACCCGCAGGATCCGCGAGCGCGAGCCGGGCAGCCGCGCCTCCTCGAGTCCCAGGATCGCCGGTTCGAGGGGCTGCCCCAGGGCATGCACCGCCGCCAGGGCGGCCAGCGCGTTTCCCGCCTGGTGTTCGCCGGGCACCGGGATGCGCGCGTCGAACTCGCCGGCCGGGCAGGACAGGCGCAAATCCGAGTGCTCCTGCCCGCATTCCAGCGACACCACGCGGAAGTCCGCCCCCTCCGTCCATCCGAAGGTCAGCACCCGCAGGCCCCGGTCACGCCCCAGTTGGATCAGGGTCGGCTCGGTGTCGGGGACGATCCAGACCTTGCGCACATGGGCGGCCATCTCGCCCTTGGCGCGGCGGACGCCGTCGAGGGAGCCCACGCCCTCCAGGTGCGCGGGGAAGATGGAGGTCACGATGCCGACCTCCGGGGTCACCACGGAGGACAGCGCGTCGATCTCTCCGAAGGCGTTCATGCCCATCTCGAGCACGCCGAACTGCTCGTCGCCGTCGAAGCGCGACAGCGTCAACGGCAGTCCCAGATCATTGTTGGCGTTGCCCATCGTGGCCGTGGTCTTGCCCAAAAAGCCCAGCGCCGCGGCCGCGAACTCCTTGGTGGAGGTCTTTCCGCATGAGCCGGTGATGCCCACCATGCGGACCCGCTCCAGATCCTCGCGGATCATCCGTCCCGCCTCCCACAGGGCGCTCCGGGTGCTCTCCACCAGCAGGCACGGCCCAGGCGGCTCCCCCTCGGGAGGCTGCTGCACCACGGCGGCACAGGCGCCCTTCTGGAAGGCCGTCCCCACGAAGCGGTGCCCGTCGGTACGCTCCCCGGGGAGCGCAAAGAAGAGGCAACCCGGCGTGACCTCCCGGCTGTCGATCACCAGCCGGGTGAAGTTTGCGGGGAGGGAGTCCGGATGGAGATCGGAGTCCGTGTCAGGGAACGCACGTGCGGGCATGATCCATTGGGCCCCCAGGCGTGTGGACAGATCCCAGAGCCTGCGTGACATGATGGCTACTCCTTGGAGGACGGAACCGGTGGGGATCTTCGTTTCAGCGCGGCCACGGCGTGTTCATGATCGTCAAAGTGGTGCTTGATCGTGCCGATGATCTGATAGTCCTCATGGCCCTTGCCTGCGATGAGCACCGTGTCGCCGGGCCCGGCGGCCGCGATGGCCGCGGCGATGGCCGCCGCCCGATCCGGCTCCACGAGGATCCCGCGCGCGGCCGTGGCCAGATCCCCGGCCGGGATCCGCTCCGGCCCCATCCCGGAGAGGATCATGTCGATGATGGCGCCGGGGGCCTCGGTCCTGGGGTTGTCCGAGGTCACCACGGCCAGATCCGAAAACTGCTCCACCGACCGGCCCATGAGGGGTCGCTTGGTGCGATCGCGGTCCCCGCCGCAGCCGAAGATCGTGATCAGCCGACCCCTGGTCAACGGCCGCAAGGCCGACTGGGCCCGGTCCAGCGCGTCGGGGGTGTGGGCATAATCGACGAACACCGGCACGTCCCCGGCGGACACACGGCGCGGGCCTCCACCCTCACCGGTTTGAGGGGCGCGCGTCTCCGGAAGGAAGACCCGGGCCAGCCGCCCCGGGACCGTGACCCCGGCGAGGGCCTCCGCCGCGGCCGGCAGCGGCAGGTCCAGCGCGTAGACCACCGCCAGCGCCGCGAGCAGGTTCTGCACGTTGTGGGACCCGATCAACGGTGAACTGACGGCCACGCTGCCGCCCGGCGTGTGCGCGAGGAAGCGCAGGCCGTCGATGGAGTGCACGAGGTTGGTCACATACACATCGGTCCCCGGCCCGGGATCGGCGTCATACCCGAGCACCGGGAACTTCGGATGGATGATCTCCCGCAGGTGCGGGTTGCCCGTCCAGGCGACGATTTTTGCGCCCGGCGTGAGGTGCTCCGAAAACAGGAGGCTCTTGGCCGCCGCGTACTCCTTCATCGTGCCGTGGAAGTCCAGGTGGTCCTGGGTGAGGTTGGTCAGCACGGCCGCGGAGAACCGGATGCCCTGGACGCGCTTCTGCGCCAGGGCGTGGGAGGAGACCTCCATGAGCACGGTGTCCACGCCGGCGGACTTCATGCGGGCCAGCAGCGGATACAGGATCTCCGGATCCGGGCTCGTGAAGTTCGAGGGCTCCACCCGGTCGCGGTAGCGGTAGGCGATCGTCCCGATGAGGCCCGGCGTGAAACCCAGCCGTTCGAACACGGAGAAAAGCAGGGTCGTGGTCGTCGTCTTTCCGTTGGTGCCCGTGATCCCCACGAACGAAAGGCCATGTTCCGGATGCCCGAAGAACGAGGACAGAAGGGGGGCCCAGAGGTCGCGCGGTTCGTCCACCACGAGCTGGGGAAGGTCCACCCCTTCCACAAGGTGATCCACCAGCGCCAGCGCGGCGCCCATCTCCCGGGCAAGCGTCAGGAAGTCATGTCCGTCGGTGGAGGTTCCCCGCAACGCCAGGAAGACATGGCCCGGCTCCACCTTCCGGGAGTCGGCCGTCACCCCACGCACAGGCTGGTTCCGCAACCGTTCCAGTTGAACGGGCGTCAACCCCCGGCAGGTCAGTGAATTCTGTTCAAGGAAATCGAGAACGCTCATCTCGTGCTGCATTTCATTCATGTTCTTCCGCGTTTTCAAGGGGGGGGTCGGGCACCGTACCCGGTGCCAGCACCAGCTTGCACGCGTTGAGCGGTCCGCCCGGTTCGGGTTCCTGGGAGACGACCTGCCCGTGACCGATCACCTGGCAGTTCAGATGGTTTTCACTCATCAGTTCCAGCGAACCTGCGAGGCTGCGACCCCGGAAGTCCGGCATCGCGACCTTCTCCGGAACGGGCAGCGGCGGCAGATACGGTCCCCCGGCCTTCCTCCGCACCGTCGGTGGCCCGCTGCCCCTGCCCACCTGCGCGGTGGTCTCCAGGTCGGGCACCACGCCCAGGCGATACATGACCATGCGGGCGATCTCGGCGAACAGCGGGGCGGCCACGTAGCCGGCGTCCTTCCGCAGGATTTCGTCGATGTTCTTGTCGGCGGCCGTCTCCGGGTCCCCCTCGGGCTCGTCGAGCATGACCGCGATGACGACCTTCGGATCCTGCGCAGGGACCAGGCCGATGAAGGTGACCCGGTTGAAGTGCTCGCTGTAGCCGCCCTTCTCTCCCTTGCCGACCTTCTCGGCCGTCCCGGTCTTCCCCGCGACGGAGTAGCCGAACCTGGAGATGTCGGCCCGGGTCCCGGTCCCCGCGGTGACCACCTTCCGCATCATCTGCATCACCTCCCCGACGACGTGGGGATTGCGCACGACACGGCGACGGGGCACCGGACGACCGCACGCCGACGGCGAGAAGCACGCGACCCGCTCCCCCCGGTCGTCCACGACGAACCGCACCACGTGCGGGCGCACCATCTGCCCCTCATTGGCGAACAGCGTGTACGCCTGCGCCAGCTGGAGCATCGTCAGTGAGAAGCCATGCCCGTAGGAGTGCGTCGCCAGATAGACCTTGTTGGTCCAGAACTTCAACTGCGGCAGGATGCCGGCGGCCTCCGAAGGCAGCTCCACACCCGTGGGCTGACCGAAGCCGAGCTTGACGAACAGGTCGTACAGCGCCCGCTCGCCCATCAGTTCGGCGATCTTCGCGATGCCGCGGTTGGAGCTGCGCGCGATGATGTCCTCGGGCTTGATGGTGGCCTGGGACAGGCTGATGTGGTCCTTGGGCGTCCACGGGGGCTTGTCCCGGAAGATGACCTTGAAGTCCAGGGGGATGTCGCTTCCGGCGCTGACGCGGGAGAGATCTATCGCGCCCACCATGGTCAGCGGCTTGATCACGGAGCCAAGCTCGTAGGCGTCGACCACGACGCGGTTCCGGAAGTGATCCATGGGAACCGCCGAGCGGTTGGAGAGATCGGCCAGGGGCGCGTTGGCCATCGCCAGGATCTCTCCGGTCTTGGCGTCCATCACCAGCACGGCGCCGTTCTTGGCCTGGTAGCGCGCCAGGCCCGCCTCGAGCATCGCCTCGGTGTCCTTCTGGATCCGGCTGTCGATGGTGAGCACGACATGGTTGGCCCCGCCCATCTCGATGTCGGGCAGCCCGTGGATCAGGAGCATCCCCGAGCGGGCATCCTTCTGGACCCGGACCAGCGCCGGAGAACCCGCGAGGTCGATGTCGAACTTCTTCTCGATGCCCTCGACGCCGTGGCCGTCGATGCCCGTGAACCCGAGGATCTGCGCGGCCAGGCTGCGGGACGGGTAATGACGGGCATCCTCGGGGGTGAACCACATCACCGATCCCGGAAGCCCCAGCGCCTCGAGGCTCTTCTGCTCATCCTCGCTGATGTGGCGCTTGAGGTACAGGTGCCGCTTCCCCCGCAGCACGGACTCGAACACCTTCTCGCGCATCACGTAGGGATCCTCGTGCAGCGCCGTGGCCGCCGCCGTCGAGAACTCGATCAGGCTCTGGTGCAGGGCCTGCCGTACCTTCTCGTTTTCCAGACCGTACTCGAGGTTGGTGATCCCGGGATCAATCTTCCGAAGGTAGCGCATGGCCAACTGAACGGGATCCACGATCGCCGAAGGCAGCTCGGTGGGCACGGCCAGGGGGAGGTGCCCGCGGTCGAGGATGAAGCCGCGCGTCACCGGGATCTGGCGCTGGGTGAAGCTCAGGCTCTCCACCGTCTTCCGGTGCTTGGCACCATGGAGGACCTGGATCCGGAACGCCGAGAACATCAGCAGGCTCAGGCCCGCCACCGGGAGGAGGAGCACCAGCAACAGCCGCGCCGGGGACAGCGGCAGCCTGGCCCCCTGGGTCACGGCCTGCACGACGGGATGAACCGGTCGAACGGCTACCATATCGGACCTCCCCTCGCCCCCGAGTCTGCGTCCTTCACCGGAATGTACGTCAGATCGTGCGGCGTGATCTCGCGCCAGCCCTGGCGGGAGAACTCGTCCATGATCGGGCTGCCCGCCCGCAGATAGGCATATTCAAGTTCATAGATCGCCCGATGCTTGCTCATGCGCTTGAACAACCGCGTCTGATGGGCCAGCTCATAACTGACCGCCTTCTTGCGGGTCTTCATGACCAGCGTGAACAGGGACATGCCCACGGTGGAGATCATGAGGAAGAACACCAGACTCAGCACGATTCTCCGGCTCAGCAGCGCCCGGATCGTCAGTTGCGGCATCGCGGATTGCAGCTGCCCCGTGGCGTCGGCCGTCTCCGTGTCCGGTCCGACAGGACCTGAGATCAAGGCTCCGGAGTCTCCCATTTCAACGGAATCCGACAGCCCTTGCGACGCCGTGAACACCGGCACCCCGGCCTGTGAATCCGTGGAAGCGCCCGCCGCATCCCCATCCGTCGGGGTCGGCCGTACGAAGACCTCCAGCCCGAACAACTGGTCCGTCGCATGCACTCTCATGTCGCGTCCTCCAGGGCCCACAGGACCCGCAGCTTGGCGCTGCGTGACCGTGGATTGGCCTCGATCTCGCCGGCGTCGGGGCCGATGGGCCCCTCCGTCCGGAACCGGGCCTTCGGCATCTGATCCCGCGTCAGGGGCACCCAGGAGGGGATGTCCCGCTCCGGATGGCACAGCTTCGCGAACGCCTGCTTGGCCAGACGATCCTCCAGGGAATGAAAGGAGATCACCAGCATCCTGCCACCGGGCGCCAGCAGGTCGGGGACGGCCTCCAGCAGCGCTTCGACCTCCTCGAGCTCCCCGTTGACCCAGATGCGCAGGGCCTGAAATGTCTTGGTCGCCGGGTGCAGGTTGCGCGTGAAGGCGGGCACCACGCGGGTGACGGCGGCCGCCAGATCCGCGGTCGAATGCAGCTGGTCCTGCTCCAGGGCCCGCAGGATCGAGCGCGCGATCGGTCCGGCCGCGGGTTCCTCCCCAAAGCGACGCAGGATCGACGCGAGATCGGCGTACTCGACCGAGGCGAGCTTCTCCAGCAGGGTCTCCCCGGCCTCCGGGTTCATGCGCATGTCCAGAGGCCCGTCCGCCGCGAAGGAGAAGCCCCGTCCGGCCTCGTCGAGCTGGAAGGAACTGACCCCCAGATCGGCGAGCAGGAAGTCGATCTTCGGGACGCCGTGACGTTCCAGCACCTCGGGCAGCTCCGAAAACTCCCCGTGATGCAGGTGCACCGTGCAGCGGGCGGCGGCCAGCCGATCCCGTCCCCGGACCAGCGCCTCGGGATCGCGGTCGATGCCGAGAAAGACGCCCCCGGGCGGCATCAGCCCGACCAGCGCGGCGGCATGTCCCGCACCCCCCAGCGTCGCATCCACGACCACGGGGTTTTCGGCATGAAACTGCGCGCGGGCGCAGACGGCATCCATGAGCACGGGAATATGGGGCAAGGTGATCTCCGGAGGCGCACTCCACCCTGATAAATAGAAGAATTGGGCCCGCGCGGCAAATTTTCGGGGTTTTTGGAGGTGATCAGACCAGCGGCCGGGTGGACAGGATGGTGCCGTCGAGGTCGACGGTGATCTCCTCGACGATCAGATCGGTGCGGCCGGACTGGCGCAGGGCGTCTCGGACGATGTGGGTGAGACCGCCGCAGCAGGGCACCGACATCCGGACGACCTGGACCTTCGGGATGGCATTCTGGGCGAAGATCGCGGCCAGTTTTTCGACGTATGTCTCCGTGC
>PHBF01000443.1 GCA_002841905.1 Deltaproteobacteria bacterium HGW-Deltaproteobacteria-17 | reverse complement strand
GGCGGCCACGGTGCCCGTGTCCGCTGAGGACCGCAAGGGGTTTCATGCCCTCTGCGCGCTGGTCGCCAACGGTTCCCAGGTGCTCGAGCAGGACGCAATGGATCTCTTTTTGCGCATGGGCATCGAACCGGCCGTGAGCCGGGATCTCGTGGTTCGGCTTGTTTCCGGCAGCCTCGACGCCTGGAGGCTCCTCGGCACGGAGGGCTTCACCGGACCCTGGGTCCGTCGTGACGAGATGACCATCGGTTCCCATATGGCCGAACTGACCCGCCTGGAACCCGGGGTCGCCCAATTATATGCTGATTTGAAAAAGGAAGCAGGCAGATGGCTCGTTCCGGATGCACCGGGGGATCCGAAACCGCGTCCCGGAGATGGAAACCTGCCGGAAAAACCATGACTTTTCGTGAAAATGCCTTGACTTCCTAATTGGATGGAAATACGCTGGCAACAGCTTGGCTTCTTCAAAGAGGCGAATTGTGGCGATGTTAAAACTCATCATAGAAGACGATGAAAAACAAGTGAAGGTCGTGCGCCTTCTTCGCGACGAAGTGACCATCGGTCGCAAGGAAGGCAACACGATTCGCCTGACGGAGCGGAATGTTTCCCGGCGGCATGCCCGCCTGATTCAACGTCCCGAAGGCATTCTCCTGGAAGATCTGGGAAGCTACAACGGGGTGAAGGTCAACGGTGAGCGGATCACGGATCCGCTGCCGATCTCCGAGGGCGACAAAATCGTCATCGGTGACTACATCCTGATGCTGAAGCTGGACGAACAGGAAGGCGCGGTGGATCCGTTCGAGGAGATGGCCACGGTTCCGGTGGAGCGTGTGGATATGGAATCCGTCATGGGCGCGCCCCTCCCGGCGGCGACCCCCTCGGCGGCGTCCGTTCCTGCGGTCGCAGCCCAGCCTGTCGTTGGTGCGTCCACCCCGTCCGTCTCCGCGGTGGCCGAGCCGGCCTCGCTCTCCGCGATGGACCAGGGGACCCAGTTGATTCCGGCCGCCGAGGTGGCCCAGTTGGTGCTGCTCACCTCCAACCAGGCCGGCACGTTCTACTCCATGGATCGCACGCCCATGATCATCGGGCGGACGTCTGAAAACGACATCGTCATCGACCACAAGTCCATCTCGCGCAACCACGCGAAGATCACCTTCGCCAACGGCGTTTACTCCGTGACCGACATGCAGAGCGCCAACGGCGTCCGCATCAACGGGGAGCCCTACGACAACATGTCCCTGCGCAAGGGGGACACCCTGGATCTGGGTCACGTCCGTCTGCGCTTCGTCGCACCGGGCGAGAAGTTCGACTTCGTCGCCGAGACCTACGGGGACGGCGCAGAGAAGAGCAACAAGGGCATCATCATCATCGTGCTGGTGCTGGTGGTCGCGCTGGGCATCGGCTTCGTGGCCTTCGGTGACAAGATCTTCGGCGGCAAGAATGATGCGCCCAAGAGCGCTGCCGTGGTGCCTGTCACCGCCGAGCAGGTGCTCACCAAGGTGGAGGACTTCAAGAAGAACCGGCAGTGGGCCGAAGCGCTGGGCGTGATTGACGAGGCCCTGTCCAAGGGCAACCCGTCGTCGGGCGACCGGGACAAATTGAATGAAGAGAAGTCCCAGTTGCAGAAGAACCTCGATCAGAAGGCCGCCATCGATCAGGCCGGGACCCAGATGACCGCAGGACAGTGGACCGCCGCCTACCAGGCCATGCTGGCGATCCCGCAGGGCGCCGTCTACTACGCCGATGCACAGAAGCAGATCGAGACCATCCGGACCTCCTTCCTCCAGTCGGCGGTCGCGCAGGCCAAGCAGGATGTCCTGTCCAAGAACTGCGCCAACATCGATACCCTGA
>PHBF01000034.1 GCA_002841905.1 Deltaproteobacteria bacterium HGW-Deltaproteobacteria-17 | reverse complement strand
CCGGAAGCAGCAGGTTCACGAAGGGACCGGCCACCACCACGATGATCTTTTTCCAGTACGGGAGCGCCGCGAGCGTGCGATGACGGTCCTCCTCGGCCATCTCCTCGTTGGGGTCCTCGCCGACCATGCTCACATAGCCGCCCAGCGGTACCGCGGACAGGCAGTATTCGGTCTCACCGCGCCTGCGTTTGAAGAGCACCGGACCGAAACCCAGGGAGAAGCGGAGCACCTTGACCCCGAAGCCCTTGGCTGCGATGAAATGCCCCAGTTCATGGAAAAAGACCAGCGGCCCCAGAAGGACGAGAAACCAAATCAGCGTCATGATTCAACCTGAAATTCCGTGCGGTTCATGCAGTGACATCCACCGAGGAGACCTCGGCCAGCGCCTCGCCCAGGAAGCGGGTGCCCACGATGTCGATGCGGCTCTTGTCGGTCACCATGACCCGCAGCGTGCCATTCACGCCGGCGGGCGCCTCCATCCCGCGACGGCCCAGCAGGTGGGCCACCTCGGCGGTCGCGGCGACGCCGGAGTCGATCAGCGCCACCTCCCTCCCGAACAGGTCCGCGGTGACCTCGGCGATCAAATCCCTGAACAGCGGATAGTGCGTGCAACCCATCACCAGCGTGTCCGCCTCGGGAAACCGGGCGTGCAGGCGTCCCAGATACTCGCGGGTCACCAGGCGGGGCACCTCCCCTCCCAGCCAGCCCTCCTCGGCCAGGGGCACCAGCAACGGACAGGGTTCGGCGGCCACCCGCAGCTTGTCGCGCAGCTCCGAGATGGCCTTCTGGTAGGCCCCCGATTCCACGGTGCCGTAGGTGCCGATCACCCCGATGCAGCCGTTGCGGGTGGCCGCGAGGGCCGCCCTGGCGCCCGGCTCGACCACACCCACCACCGGGATCGACAACTCCTTCTGCAACGCCGGGATGGCATGCGCGGAGGCCGTGTTGCAGGCCACGACCAGCATCTTGATCCCCTGCGCGAGCAGGAACCTTGCGTTGTTGAGCGAATAGCGTACGACCGTGGACGGACTCTTGGTGCCATAGGGCACGCGGGCCGTATCACCCAAGTAAATAAAGGATTCGCCTGGGAGTGACCGGCGCAGGGCCCGCACGACCGTGAGGCCGCCCACGCCGGAGTCAAACACGCCAATGGGGAGATCTCCGTTCATGATGTCCTCACCCTTTCCTCGAGGGTGGATCACGCAAGTCCAGCAAAACAGGACAGTGATCCGACCCCGTCACCTCGGGGAGAATCCGGCAGTCCTCCACGCGATCCACGAGATTGGGACTAATCATAAAATAATCAATCCGCCAGCCGATGTTGCGGTCCCGGGCGGAAAAACGATAGTCCCACCAGGAATAATGACCCGGTTCCCCGGGGTGCAGCCGCCGGAAGATATCTACAAGGCCTAGTTCAAAATACGTATCCAGCCATGCCCGTTCCTCAGGCATGAAGCCGGAGTTTTTCTCGTTTTCCTTGGGACGGGCCAGGTCGATGGGCTCGTGGGCCGTGTTGAAATCGCCGCAGACGACGAGGGACTCGCCGGCGGACAGGTGCCGGGCGAACACGTCCCGCAGATGATGGTAAAAGTTCTTCTTGTACTCCAGGCGCTCGGGTCCGCCGGATCCATTCGGGAAATAGATATTGTACAAATAAATGTCATCGTGCCGGGTCACCAGCACACGCCCTTCGGCGTCGAACTCGGCAACACCCACGCCATGGCGGACTTCCTGCGGGGCCTGCCGGGTCCACGTGGCCACCCCGGAATAGCCCTTTCGCTGCGCGCTGTGCATATGGAAGCCATAGCCTGGAATGTCCGACATCTCCCCGGGAACCTGATCGGGCTGGGCCTTGGTTTCCTGAATGCACAACACGTCAGGCTGGGTCTGCTGGAAGAAGTCCAAAAAGCCTTTTTTATGTACTGCGCGTATACCGTTCACGTTCCAGGTCAGCCACTGCATTTCCGGTTTCTCCAGACGGGGCCCGGGGACCATGCGGAAAGCCACATGCCCCGGTGGACGGCGGGGGAGGACCGGCCGCGCTCCGAGCCTGAAACTATGCTGGAAATCCTGAAATTCCGCAAGGCGGATTTTTTTATGCAATCAGCAGCCTTACTTTCTGTCTTCGGGTCACTTTTTCTGGTGCAATTGTCCTGAAATTGGGTTAGTGTTTATATGTCAAGGGGGAGCGGTTCCCGCCCCAAGGAGCCCGTCATGAAGGAAGCCATCTTTATCTTGTATGTGCGCGACCAATGGAGGAGCGCCCGTTTTTACAAGGAGCTTCTTCAGTTGGATCCCAGACTGCACGAACCGGGCATGACCGAATTCGACCTTCCGTCGGGCGGTGTGCTGGGGTTGATGCCCGTGCAGGGCATCAAGAACCTTCTCGGGGAGAAGCTGCCCGATCCCTTCCTGGCAGACCAGATCCCGCGCGCCGAACTCTACCTGCTGGTCACAGGAGCACGGGACTATCATTTCAGGGCGCTGGCGCTTGGCGGCATCGAGATCAACGCCATGAAGGAACGCCCCTGGGGACATCGCGCCTCCTACTGCCTGGACCCCGATGGTCATATGCTCGCCTTTGCTGAAAAACTGAACTGATTTCAGGTCATGGGGCCGAACTTTTCCAGCCGGAAGAGATTTTTCCATTTCTCCTGAAATTTTTTCCTGTCATCCCGTCTTCTTGCGCTGTCGGCCGTTTTGCACTACGGTACGACTGAGACGCCGACCATGACCCGATTTGATTGCACCCTCCCTCGAACAATATTTTTAATTATTGCCACCTTTGCGGTCCAAATGGTCACCCCCATCCCTCGAGCCGAGGCTCAGGATGCGGCCATCAAACCGTCAGGCGCGGCCATCGAAAAAGCCCTGCAGGGTGGACGACACTTCAAGATCAACTATCCGAAGATGGGCTCCGTGCATGTCTGGGTCCCCAAGGGCTATGTCCGCAAGACCGCCGGCATCGTCGTGTACCTGCACGGCTACCACACCACCGTGGACAAGGCCTTTGTGGACCACAAGCTCGCTGAACAGTTCTCGAAGAGCCGTCAGAACGCCCTGTTCATCGTGCCGGCCTGCCCCTCGGGCAAGGACGAGTCGGTGGTCTGGAACTCCCTGTCGCAACTGAAGAAGTCGGTCCAGGCAGCCAACATCCGCCTGCCCGACGGTGAGACGGTCGTGATCGCCCACAGCGGCGGCTTCCGTACCGTGCGCCGCTGGACGGACAACCGGCTGCTCAAGCAGATCATCCTGCTCGACGCCATGTACGGCGGCTTCAACGAGTTCAAGGAGTTCATCGCCACGGGCGCGCGCGCCAAGAATCGCCGCATGATCCTTGTGACCTCGGACACCGACACGCAGACCCGGCAGTTCACCAAGGAGTTTTCGTTCGCCGTGACCCGGACGGGCGTCCCGGCCGACTACACCGGTTTCACCTCCCGGGAGAAAAAGAGCCGCCTGCTCTACGTCAAGTCCCAGTACGACCACTACGGAATCGTCACCTCCATGGCGGTCATCCCGGTGCTGCTGCGCCTGACGCCGCTGCGCATCCTGCCCTGAGATCGGGAATCGGGCGCCGGACCGGCCAGGCACCGGCGGTGGACCTTCCCACAATAGATTTGCACACCGATCCGGCCAATGGTATTTTCGGCTTCGAAAAGGGGCCGACTCTTCGAGTTTTTTACCCACGCCAAAGGATGCGCGCACCATGCTGTTCACCCCGTTTGGAACCGAACCCGAGCTGCTGACAATCACCCCGGCCCTGGCCGTCGAGGCCCGCCTCGGCGAATGGGGGTCCGGCTTCGCGCTGGGCACCGCCGGCTACAGGGACCTGCTCGATCCGCAGGACTTCTTCTCCCCGAGGGTGCCCTTCTCCGCGATCACGATGGGCATCATCGCCGCGGCCCGGGCCGACGTCGCCGGGAAACACGGCATCACGAGCCTGCACATCGGCGGCGAGGTCCGCCCGCACACCCAGCAGTTCATCGATCTGTGCGCCCGCATCTACGCCGCCGCGGGCATCACCGTGCACCTTCAGGGCGGGAACGCCAGGACCACCCCCATCTGGATGAGCTCCTTCGGCGTGTTCCATTACGGGCTCGGCGGAGGCGAGAACTTCACCGCGAGCCACTCCCAGAGCTACAAGGGCGGATGGAAACCCATGGACGAACACGGCATGCAACTGCTGGGCATGGCCGGGGAGATCCAGGCCCGGGTCCGGGAGCTCACCTCGACGATCTGCACCGACGGCCTCGTGATCCCCCTCGCACCCGCCAATGACCCGCGCATCCGCCACGACTTCGACCCTCTTCCGGCGTACGTGGAATCCCTGGGCAAGCTCATGGATCCCGCCGGCATCGACACGATCCGGCAGGCCCTGATCGGTGGACTCAAGGTCGCGATCTGCACCGAGGGTGGCTCGATGGGGGCCGCCGCACGACGCATCTTCGGGAAGCTGGATCTCCCCATGGACGACCGGGGCATCACCTTCCTGTACGAGGAGGAGAGCCAGGACTATCACGGCATCGGCCAGCTCGACGGCGTCAACCACGGCGTGGATCCGGGCAAGTGGCAGATCTACAAGCACATCGGTGCCCAGGACCTCCTCGCGCGGGGCGCGGCCGACATCGTGTTCATCTGGGACCCCGACGGCGACCGCTTCAACATCGTGACGACGGCCCCCGCGAACCTGGCCGATCGTGCCCGTGACGCGGCCCTGGAGGTCGATCCCCTCGACGGGACACGCTGCCTGGTGTATTTCAAGCCCAACCAGATTTATTTTCTGCTTACGGCTCTCCGCATGCAGGCGCTGGGTGAGGCCGGACTGCTGGACAAGTATGACTTCGTCGCGGCCATCACCTACCCCACGTCACGCTCGATCCTGGCCGTGGCTGAACGCATCGCGGCCGAGCATGGCGCGCACATCGGCACCGTCCTGGTGCCCGTGGGCTTCAAGTATTTCGGCGAACTGGTCGCCTCGGTCCAGCGCCAGCTGCTCGAGGGGGCCGGTGAGATCACCTTCACCGAGGCCACCGGCCGTGTCAGGAACCTCGGACACAACCCGCGGTTCCTGATGATGGCCGAGGAGAGCGGCGGCGCCGCCATGGGCACCCTCGACTGGGTGAAGAACCATGACAACTCGGGCGCCTCCCTCGCGCTCAAGGAGAAGGACGGCTTCCAGGTGGGCCTGTTCACCCTGCTGGCGGCGGCCCGGCTCCACAAGACCGGATATTCGTTCGCGCAGTGGTATCTGGACCTGCTGGCACGCTACCCGATTCCCTACGCGGCTTACGAGCGCCAGGACATCACGCTCTACGACGAGAGCCTCCAGGGCGACGCGCGGCGTGCGGCCCAGCAGGCAGCCAACGCGCTCAAGGACTCGCTGGTGTCCTACTTCCGCGGGCTCACGGGACTGTCGCCCGACGCGGCCACCGCCCGCCTGCGCGGCGACCTGAAGGACCCGGATTTTCCGGCGATCCGCAACGCCTTCTGGGCCCAGGACGGCTCCTTCCTCGAGTTCGACGGCGCCTGGTTCGAGCTGCGCGCATCCGGCACCGATGCCGTCCTGCGCTATTACTTCGAGGGCTCGGATCCGAAGACCGTGCACCGCCTCAACTCCGCGCTCGTGGCGCTGCGCGCCTGATCCCGTTTCCGACACCTCCGGAGTACGACGAACATGTTCTTTCATCTCTCCTTCTGGCTCAAGGATCTGTCCGACAGTTTCACCTTCTTCAACATCTTCCGGTACCTGTCGACCCGCGTGGTCCTGTCCACCCTCACCGCGCTCCTGATCTCGTTTCTGCTCTCCCCATGGTTCATCCGCAGGCTCCAGTCCCAGCAGCTGGCGCAGCCGATCCGCAGCGACGGCCCGGAGACCCACTTCGTCAAGCAGGGCACTCCCACCATGGGCGGCACCCTGATCCTGTTCGCCCTGGTGCTGCCGACGATCCTCTGGGCCGACCTCTCCAACGTGTACGTCTGGATGGTGCTCACCGTCACCGCCCTGTACGGGGTGCTGGGGTTCCTCGATGACTACCTGAAGGTGGCCAAGCGCAACTCCAAGGGGCTGGCCGGCCGCTACAAACTGTTCTTCCAGTTCCTGGTCGCCGGCGGGATGCTCTGGTACGTGTTCGGCACCGAGGCCACCGGGCTTTCCCTGGACGTGCGTACCAAGCTGGCGCTGCCTTTCATCAGCGTGGACGCCTACCCGGTGCTGCCCCTGGTGCTGTTCATCCTGCTGTCGATGGTCGTGATCGTGGGCGCCTCCAACGCGGTCAACCTCACCGACGGCCTCGACGGCCTGGCCATCGGCCCGGTCATCCTCAACGCCTTCGTGTTCATGATCCTGGCGTACGCCCACGGCGCCGTCTTCTGGGGCAAGCCCGTCGCGGAGTACCTGAAGATCATCCACCTGCCCGGGGTCGAGGAGTTGATCATCTACTGCGGGGCCATGATCGGCGCGGGCATCGGCTTCCTCTGGTACAACACCTATCCGGCCTCGGTGTTCATGGGCGACGTCGGCTCCCTGGCGCTGGGCGGCGGCCTGGGCACGCTGGCCGTGCTCACCAAGAACGAGGTCGTCCTGGTGATCGCCGGCGGCATCTTCGTGATGGAGGCGCTCTCGGTGATGATCCAGGTCGCCTATTTCAAGATCTCCGGCGGCAAGCGCATCTTCCTGATGGCCCCGATCCACCACCACTTCGAGAAGAAGGGGTGGGCCGAACCCAAGGTCATCGTGCGCTTCTGGGTCATCTCCTTCATCCTCGCGCTGTTCGCGGTCGTCACCCTGAAACTGCACTGAATCAATCGTTTTTTCCGTCTACTGAAAGAGGACCTTCAGGGGGTTCTCCGCGACGATCGACGTGTTCGGATCGCCCAACTGGCCCTTGTTGTTGCGGCCCCAGCACCACAGGGTGCCGTCGGCCGCGATCCCGCAGGCGTGCTCGGCGCCGGCGGCGAAGGAGCCGAAGCCGTCCATGGAAGGTTGATGCGTGGGAAGATAGACTTCCGGCATGTTCACCGGGGACGCCTGATGGTAGGCGTTGTCGCCCAGGGTCTGGATCTCCACCGACGAGGTCGACAGGTTCCGAAGGGACATGAACACGTAACGCGCCGCGGGCCCCGAGGTGCCGGTGTACTCATGGGTCGATCCCGTCAGGATGCTCTGTGCGCTGGGCATGATCACATATGAGCCCCCCACCAGAAAGTAACCCCAACAGGAGAGACCATGATTGGGAATGTGGGCATGGGCCGCGCAGGCGAAATCCTGCCCCGCGACGATCTGTGCCGCGGAATCGGACAGGCCCGTGACGGTCACCGGGACATTCGACGGCGTCTGGGTGCCGTCGGCCAGCTGGCCCTGGCTGTTGTCACCCCAGCAGAGCACATCCGTCCTGTTGAAGGACATGTTGATCCACAGCACGCAACTGTAGTCCCCACCGGAGGCGACGCCGCTGGCCAGCATGAGGATCCCGCTGACCTGGACCGCCGTGGCGGAGTCGGTGTTGGTCCCGTTGCCGAGCTGGCCCAGGTGGTTCCGGCCCCAGCAGTACACCAGTCCACCGTTGGTGTCGGCGCAGGTGTGGTTGAGGCCGGCCGAGACGGTGAGATAGGAATCCATGACCGGCTCGCCCGCCGGCGCCACCGGGGAGGACCGCTGCACGAAGGTGCCGTCGCCGAGCTGGCCGTACTCGTTGGCGCCCCAGCACCGTACGACGCCGGTTCCGGTGAAGGCACAGGTGTGGCGCCCCCCCGCGGTGAGGCCCGTGATTCCGGCCGGAAGCCCCACCACCGGCACGGGCGTGGTGCTGTCGACGGTGGTGCCGTCGCCGAGCTGACCCGAACTGTTGTCGCCCCAGCAGTACACCGTGCCCTCGCCGCTCAGCGCGCAGGTGTGGCCGAGCCCGGCGACCACGCGCACCCATGGGGTGCATCCGCCGTCGAACCGGCAGTCGTCGCCGCAGCCGAGGGTCCCGGAGGCATACCCCAGGGACGCGCAGGTCACCCCGTTCAAGTCTTCTGCCTCGCACTCCTCGCCATGGAGCGGCGAGATGACGCCGTCCCCGCACGACAGGGAGCAGCCCGAAAGCAGGGGCGTCTGGCAGTCGGTGTCACAGCCCAGCTCACCCTCGTAATAACCAAAGTCGGTGCAGTCGTCCGGCAGGCCGTCCCCGTTGAGATCGAAATGGAGGTCGGCGCCGTCGCAGGTCTCGTAGGACAACTGGGCCACGCCGTCGCCGCAGGAGCCTCCACAAAACTGGGTGTCAATCGTCTGGCAGTCCCCCAGGCACTGCAGGGTCCCCGGATGGAAGCCCAGGTTCTCACAGGTCGCCCCGCCGAAGTCCTCCTCATCACAGGCTTCGAGGCCCCCGCCCTGGACCAGGCCGTCACCGCACCATCCGCTGGCCTGGCAGGCCGTGACATCGTATTCGCAGTCCTGCGTGCAAGCCAGGCTGCCCCCGTAGTAGGGAGTACCGTCCACCGACTGGCAGTCCGCTCCGCGAAGATCTGTGCCATCGCACATCTCGCCGCCTGCGGCGATACCGTCCCCGCAGGTCGTCGTGCACACCGGGGGAACGTCACCGGTGCAGTCCCAGCCCGGCTCCACGAGGCAGTCCGCCGAGCAGCCGTCACCGTCCTGGCGCGCCTGATCGTCGCACTCCTCCCCGGGCTCGAGGTGTCCGTTTCCGCACGCGCTCTCGCACCCTGAGGTGTCGAAGAGGCAGCCTGCCGTGCAGCTCATCGTCCCGCCCGTGAAACCCTGGTTCTGGCAGGTCTGTCCGTTCATGTTTTCGCCGTCGCACTGCTCGCCGTCTCCGGCATCCACGGTGTTGTCGCCGCAGCGGCCTCCACATTCGTCACGATCGTACAGGCAGGTGGGCAGGCAGCGGAGCGTCCCGAACCGGTTGTAGTGGCCCAGCGATTCACAGGTCTGTTCATGGAGGTTGTCACCGTCACACTCCTCGCCCGGATCGATGAAACCGTCTCCGCAGGCCTCCTTGACCTTGACCCCGTCGTCACAACCGGACAGTGGCCATACGAAAAGGAAAAAACTCAGGAAAAGGATGTTTTTCATGAAGCACCTTCGGAAAAAACCAGGTCAAGTGAATTGGAATCGAGGTAATAGTAGTGGGAAAACCGCGTCCGGGCAACGAAATTCTACCCTTGGAAGCCCTCGCAGGTGGACACCCACCCACGGTCGCCCGTGGTCTTCCCAGGGTCGGTCCCCCCATTACCATATGGAAAATCATCCGATTGACGGATGTTTTCCGCCAAAGCCGCCTACTATACTTACTGGTCATGATTCCCTTCTTTACGACAACCTTCTTCTGTTCAGACATGGTCTGGAGTGCATCATGAAGCGGGTCCACCTCCCAATGTCCCTCCTGGCGCTCAGTCTTCTCCTTTTTCCTGCCTGCGGAACGACCGACCCCGCATCTGAAGGAAATCCGTCCGACACCGTCGTCCACACCGGGTTCGCACGCCTGACGCCGGACGGATGGACATTGCTCGATCTCTCACCCGAGACGGGCCTGCGCTCCTATTGTATGCCCCTGCCCGCTCCTGAACGGGTCACCGTGCGGGCCCTGTACCACACCGTGCTGGTGGACTCCGCCGGAGACAGCCGGCCCCTCCCTGTTCCCGGCCCGGTCCAGGACGTGCGCATCTTCGAGGACCGGGACCACACGCTGGTCGCCGTGCTCGACGGGGACGGTCAACTGAACCTCTGGGATGTCCGGACGGCGCAGGTCTCGAAGCTGGCCGCCGAAGTATTTCCCGGGTTTGGTTTTTCGCCGGACGGACGGTCTCTGGCCTTCACCGCCGGCCCCATCCCGGAGATGGACCTCTACCTCATCCGGCTTGACTCCCGTGAGATCCTGCGCCTGACCCACGAGGAGGGCGCGGTGTGGGGGCCGGCCTTCTCTCCCGACGGCCGGGAGATCGTCTTTGTCAGTTCCCTCGGAGGCTATCCTTCCCTGGCCGTGATCCCGGTGGCCGGAGGGACGACGCGGCGGATCACCAACACGACGCTCCCCTCAGACGGCACCCCGGTGCACTCCAGCCGGCTCGCGCCCTTCCCGGAAGGACGGCGCGGCCCCCTGTGGACCGACAAGGGCTTCGTCTTCGAGAACGCCACGGGAGTCTACCGGATCTCCGCCGACGGTGCCATCACCGGGCACTGGCCGGGCGCCCGGTTCCCGGTCGTGACACAGGGTAGAATCCTGGTACAAGACGGAAGCTCCCTGGTCCCGCTGGCCGACCCGGAGGTGATCCGATGAGATCCCTCGTGATTCTCCTGACCCTCCTCATTTCCTTGCCTGCCGCGCAGGGCGCCAGGCTGAGACGGCCCTTCTCCGCGTCGATCGGCGTCAACTACGGCTTCGACCACAACGGCAGCGCCTCGGGCTGCGTCGACTATGGCTGCGGCGGCGTCTGCTACAACACGCACACCGGCACCGACTTCCCCCTGTCACTCGGAACCAGCGTGCTGGCCACGGCCGCCGGACGTGTGACCGCCACCTACAACGGCTGCGCCAACTACGGCTATTACGGCAACACCTGCGGCGGATCCTGCGGCAACTACGTGAAGGTCGACCACCTCGACGGGACCGTCTCGCTCTTCTGCCACATGCAGCTGGACTCCATCGCCGTCAGCGTGGGGCAGAACGTCTCCTGCGGGCAGCGCCTCGGAAACTCCGCCAGCTCGGGCAGCTCCACGGGGCCACACCTGCATCTGGGCTTCCGGGTCAACGGAACGAGCATCGATCCGTTCGCCGGCGGCTGCTCCCAGTCCACGAGCTGGTGGGTCGGCCAGGGTTCCTACCCGCACCCGATACCGTCGGCCACCTGCGAGACCACCTGCGAGTGCAGTCCCGGACAGGTCGAAAACCAGGGCTGCGGCAACTGCGGAAACCGCTCCCGCACCTGCGGGTCGAACTGCACCTGGGGTGGCTGGAGCGGTTGTTCGGGCGAGGGTCCATGTGCCCCGGGACAGACACAGACGCAGGCCTGCTGTGACTGCGGATCCCAGTCCCGCACCTGCACGGGTTCCTGCCAGTGGCCGGACTGGAGCGCCTGCTGGGGTCCCGACCCCGACGACGGACAGGTCGTCTGCGAAACCCAGGAGCCCGGACCCTGCGCGGAGGGCCGGAGGCGCTGCGCCGACGGCTGCCTGGCCTGCGTGCGGGTCTACGAGCCCCGCCCTGAACGGTGCGACCTGATCGACGATGACTGCACGGGCGTGGCCGATGATGGCTACCCGCAGGAAATGGGCGATCCGCCGCCGCCCTGGTCTGCACGCCTGATCGACTTCGGCGTCCCCCAGGCCGCCGCCGCCGGAGAGCGCTTCACCGGCTGGGTCGCCTTTGAAAACACCGGCACGGAGACGTGGACCGCGGGCAGCCTGTGGCTGGAGATCCCCCGGGATCATCTCGAAGGGGCGGTGGACTGGCTCGACGAGTCCTGGCCTGCGTTCTCGATTCCGTCCCTGCTGATGACCGATGTTCCGCCGGGATCGAGGGGGCTCTTCGAGTTCACCTTCCGGACGCCCGACAGCGCGGACGATCCACTGAACGCGCGGCTCCAGCTGGTCTCCGGCACGGCCGGTTGGCTGCGCTGTCCCTCCCCCAACGTCGACTTCTCCGTGCTGATCCTGCCGGCCGCCCAGCCTCAACCGGAGGGTCCACACACGGCCACCTTGCCTGACGATGGCTGCACCTGCCGCACCGGCCGCACGGGGAGAACGACCTTCCCCTGGCCGCTGGTCCTGCTGCCGCTGGCCTGGATCATCCGTCGCCGTCGTCGTCTGCAGGCATGATCCGTGATCCCATGCGCCGGATCCCCGAACTGGAGTCTGTCATGAAGTGTGATATCTTCCGCAACATCATCCCGAACCTGATCCTCCTCCTCCTCCTCGCCTGTTCCGACGACAAGCCAGGCAGCGCCTTCGAGGTGAGCGGCTGGTTCCCCAACTGGTCCACCATCGACGGGGGCCAGACCGTCGTCATCGAAGGCCGGGGGCTCGACAGCGTGGTCAAGGTACGTTTCGGATCCCATGCAGGGACCATCGTAGAGAAAACCGTCGATCGCCTCACGGTGACGACCCCCGCCGTTCCTGCAGGCGGCCTGGCGGACCTGATCCTGGAGTCCAAGAGCCACACCTACACCGCGCCCGGCGCCTGGCGCTTCCTGGGACGGCTCCTGGACTACCAGTTGACCACCGAGACCGCCGTCGTTGACCCGTGGCCCATGACCATGCGACGGAGCCGGCCGGACCAGTTCGGAGACGGCACCTTTCTCTGGATCGCAGCCGCCGAAGGCTTGTTTCATGTCTCGGTCGACCCATGGGGCATCGGACGAGTGGAGCCGGTTGGCTTCGGTGATTTCCAGGAGCTCGTCCTCGGTGACTTTGATGGCGACGGCAGGCAGGACCGCCTCGAGGTCCTGACCACGGGAGACGCCTCCATGCTGTGGAACGCCGGCCATGACAACGGCGAGGCCCATCCGGCGGAGGTGCTCTTCGGACTCTGGCAAGCCACGGCCTTCGACTGCGACGGCGACGGGGCCGACGATCTGCTTGCAGCCATGACCGACCCTGGTGTGGCCAAACCGCTGCGGGTCTTCTCCGCCACCCCGGAGCGGGTGTTCACCGACCGCACTGCGGAGGTCTTCGGCGGCGAGGGCCTTACCTTCCACGGCGCCGCCGTCGCCGACCTCGACGGGGACATGGACGCGGATCTCTTCCTGACCACGCCACAGGGACCACGCCTTTTCATCAACGACGGCAACTGCGTCTTTCTCGAGGCCCCTGTCTCCGCGCTCCCCCGGGAGGAGAACGTGTACACCACGGAGCCCATCACTGTCGATGTGAACCTGGACACGCGACCGGACCTGGTCATCCCCGACACCACC
>PHBF01000033.1 GCA_002841905.1 Deltaproteobacteria bacterium HGW-Deltaproteobacteria-17 | reverse complement strand
CAGGTGCTCCGCGGGCCCCTGGCTCGCCCCACCGGACGTGCGGCGCAGCAGCGCCCGAACCCTCGCGATGAGCACCTTCGGCAGGAACGGCTTGGTCACATAGTCATCGGCCCCGAGCTCCAGCCCCACCACGATGTCGGTCTCGTCGCTGCGGGCCGACAGCATCAGCACGGGAATCGCGAGCATGGCCTCGGACGCCCTCATCCGGCGACACACCTCGAGGCCGTTGATCCCCGGAAGCATCAGGTCCAGGATCACCAGATCCACGGTCTGGCTGCGCAGCACCTGCAGCGCCTCCTCTCCGGAGCCGGCCAGGAGCACGCCCAGCCCCTCCCGGCGGAGGTGAAGCTCGACCAGCTCCAGAATGGCCTCCTCATCATCCACGACAAGCACGGTCTTTGTGTTCATCTCACACCTCGGGGGCCTTCGACGGAGGCTGCTTCTCCGCCAGGATTTCTGAAGGGAAAAGATGGCTGATCATGGATCCCGGCTGGGCGCAGGTCACGACCCAGGCCCTGAGCCCCTGGGGCCAGCGCTGCACCACGGGCGTGAGACCAGCGACCAGGAACCACGCGCTGAGCCGCTCGGGGGGGTGGTACCAGCCCAGACGGACGCCGAGCCGACCCAGCCAGCCGGCGTGCGCCCCCGTCGCGACGGAGGGCTCGACCACGATCACGCGGCCTCCGGGGACCAGGCATTCCCGGGCCTGGATCAGCCGCGCCGTGGCATCTCCCGTCCGGACGGGCAGCCGCCGGATCCAGACCACCTGCCGCACAGTGCCCGCTCCCTTCGTCAGTTCGTACCCCTGCAGGAGGAGACGACGCTGGATGGACTCGGGACCGTCATACCACACCGGCCCTGCAGCGGGTGAATCCATCGCCTGCAGAAGGGTCGGCCACAGGGCCGGGCCGGAGGACAGCAGTGGAAAGTAGGTCATGTTCCTGAATCAACCGGAGGACCACCACGCGGCGAGGCCGGTGGCAGGGAATGATGGTTCAATAGCACGGAGATGGACGTGTCGTCCCGATGATCTGGTCGCAGATGTAAATGTTTTCGCACTCGCCCTTGTAGCAGTCCACGAGCTTCTTCTGGGTGTCCGTGCTCAACGCCTTGCATTCATCGACGCAGCCGTCGATGTCCACGACCCCGCCGCACTGCTCACATTCCCCTGCACGCTGGCAGTAGGCACGACAATAATCGGCCTCGGATGTACACGCAAACATAAAAGCAAATACCAACATAAACAACAGGCCCGTTCGACACATGGAACACCTCATCCGGATTTCGCCGGTGAAATTCTGACCCACCCTCGGAAAAAAGGCAAGCTGTCGTGCCGGCATGTCTTTTTTCAGAGAAAAGGGAAAATTGAAAAATTTTTCTCTTGATTTTTCCGCTCATGTTGGTAGTTATCCCCCGCACCCTCTTGTGCCATATCGTGACTGTTTCCATGGAAGGAGATACACCAATGCGAAAACTCACCATCACGTCTTTTCTCTGTCTGAGCTCCCTTTTCCTGATGTTTGCCTGTGACGATTCCTCCCCCTCCGGGACCTGCATCCCGGCCGAGGAAGTCTGCGACGGCGTCGACAACAACTGCGACGGCGTCATCGACGAGAATCTGACCCGCGCCTGTGACAACAGTTGCGGCACGGGGACCGAGATCTGCTCCTACGGCGAATGGCGCAACTGCTCCGCGCCGACCCCCTCCACCGAGATCTGCGACGGCGTCGACAACAACTGTGACGGCACCATCGACAACGGTACGGGCATGCAGTGCGCCCGCAGCTCCTCCCGCAACTGCGGCTCCGACGAGGGCGCCTGCGCGTTCGGCACTGAACTGTGCACCGAGACCTGCCAGTGGTCCGGATCCTGCATCGGCGGCACCGCCGCGGTCGAAGAGATCTGCGACGGCATCGACAACGACTGCGACGGCGTCATCGACGGCACCGGCGCGATCCAGTTGTCCCGCAACTGCGCCACCGATTGCGGCACCGGCACCGAACTGTGCGTTTCGGGTCAGTGGATGAACTGCACGGCTCCGCAGCCCGCCGTCGAGGTGTGCGACGGCGTCGACAACGACTGTGACGGCACCATCGACAACGGCGCCAACATGGAATGCGCCCGCGGCGACTCCCGCGTCTGCGGCAGCGACACCGGCGAATGCTCCACGGGCACCGAACTGTGCGATTCCACCTGCCACTGGACCGGCAACTGCCTCGGTGAGGTCCCCCCCGGCACCGAGATCTGTGACGCGCAGAACAAGGACGAGAACTGCAACGGCAGCGCCAACGAAGGCTGCGCCTGCAACAACGGCGCCACGCAGACCTGCTGCGGCGGCTCCGTCGTGACCTGCACCGGCGGCGCCTGGCCCTCCTGCCCGGCCACCCCCGTCGAGACCTGTGACGGCGTCGACAACAACTGCGACGGCCTGATCGACAACGGCCTGGCCCTGGACATCGACGAGCCCAACGACACCTGCACCCAGGCCCGCCTCTCCACCATGGAGGAGGGCGACCAGCTCGTCTTCTCCTCCCGCAACATCTACAAGGCCGACCTGGCTCCCGACGTGGACTATTTCCAGATCGAGCTGCGCGAGATGTCCGACTGGCTGTGCCTGATCAACCCGAACTTCAACGAGTGCTACTCGTACTATTTCACGGTGACCGATCCCCAGGGCCTCAACGTCGAGTTCGACGTGATCCCGATCGATCTGTACGCCACGGACCATGTGGCCCAGTGCACCTCGGCCAGCTATGCCAGCATGTATCACAGCACCAACGGCCTGCTCGCCCTCAACTATGACGGCCGCTGCGGCGACGACGACGACTGGCGCTTCTACATCAAGGTGCGCGCGAACACGACCGGCGTCTCCTGCCGCACGTACACCCTGACCGTGAACGTGCCCGTCTCCTACATCCAGGAGGAGGCCTGCACCGATTATCCGACCAACGACTGATCCCTCCCTCGGATGATGCCCCGCGCCCTGCTCCCGCTCCTGCTCCCGCTCCTGCTCACCGCCATGATCGCGGCCTCCTGCGATCGTTCCGCGGAACCAGGATTTCAAATCTTTGACCTCTTCGAGGCTTCGGGCCCGACGGATTTGTCCACCCCGATCCGGGCCACCGCAGCCCAGCGTCAGCATGATGCCCGCGCCCGGGAAGGATGGGGGACCGTCCTGAACACGCTCGAAACCCAGATCGACACCCTGGACCGGGCCCGCCGGTTCTGCTCGCCTGCAGGTTCGGTTGGACAGGCACCACCGCCGGCCCCCCAGGATCGACTGGACCGGGAGTCGTTCCTTCGCCTGCAGACGCAGATAGAGACTGCCAGCGAAAAACTAAAGACCGACATCGCCCAGCTCGATCCCACCGGCGCGCGGTCCGCCCTTTTCCTGCCTGCCAGACGGCTTTCCCGGACCATCGGTACGGTGCTGCTGTCCACCCTGGAAATCTCCTGTGGCACCCAGGCCATCTTCGATGCCCGCCTGCAGGCTGCGCGAAGACAACTGAAAGAGATGCGCGACTACGTCGGGCGCCTCCCGCGCAATGAATGACTTCTCCCCTGTTCCATTTGTGTGCTACACTACTGCGTGATTTTTTGCTATGGTATTGGACCGGTGGCTCCGCCGCCAAGGAAGGTCGTCATGAAGCCATTTTCCGCAAGTCTCCTGCTCGCTCTGGGAATCCTCTGCTGCCTGCCCGCGACGGCGACGGCCGGCGACCTGTACATCCGCAGTTGCAAGGCCTACGCCTATCGAAACCCCTACACCGCCACGAACGTGGACATCCGGTTCGCCGCCGAGGTCTGCAGCACGGACTCGGGCTCCCTGTTCGGGTCCAGCGCCGAGGTGGCCTTCTTTCCCAACCTGACCTCGGCCCCGGTGCTTCCAGTCAACTCCGGCTTCTACTCCACCACGATCGATTTTGGCAGCTGGTTCTGGCACTGGTACTGGGGCACGCAGTGCGTCACCGCCGAGTACATCCTGCAGAACAGCGCGACCCCTCAGGGCACGTACAAGCTGTATTGCGCGGTCGATCCGCGCCAGGTCGTCAGCGAGGGCCCAGACGCGATCTATGAAAACAACAACGTCTACGGCCCCTCGATCTGGCGCGTCGGTCCTGATCTGTACATCGATCAGTTCTGGGTCGAGACCAAGGGCGCCGAACTGAAGTACAAGTTCCGTGTATGCAACAAGGGCACCCACGAAGCCAAGAATTTCCGCAACGGCGTCTATTTCAACCGCGCGACCAAACCCCGCGACGGCGAATACTCCGACCAGTTCAAGTCCCTCAAGAGCCTGCCCGCGCCCACCTGCTACTACTGGTGGACCGGCTACGCCGAATGCCGTCCTTCCTGCGCCGACGGGGACGACGACGACGACGACATCATCGAGATCATGCGCAACCCCACCCCGAACGGCCGCTACGTGAGCTGGGTGAAGGCCGACGAGGGCACCTTCGTCGACGAGGCCGACGAGACCAACAATGTGAAGGGCCCCATCACCATCAACATGGCCAACCCGGATCTCGTCATCAAATGGTTCCGGGCCTCCGTCTCCAATTCCCCGCCCTACTCGATCACCTACGAGGCCGAGATCTGCAACGTGGGCGCGGCCGACTCCGGTCCGTTCTGGATCGACATCTACTACCACCGCGACCGCGAAAATCCGCCGTCCGTCGGCCAGCCCGGCGACGTGCACGAGAAGATTCCGAACCTGAAGCACAAGGGCCACAATCCCTACTGCATCGTGAAGACGTTCATCCGGTACAACGTCGCCCAGCGCGAATACGAGAGCTACTGCCAGGTCGACTCCGACGAGTTCGTGGTGGATCCGGACCGCGTGACCAACATGGATGGACCGGTCGTGATCCAGGTGCCCAAGGGCGCCCTGCCTCCGGGCTGCAATGACAACGACGGGGACGGCTACGGCTTCGGTTCGGACTGCACCGGCGAGGTGGACTGCAACGACGACGACGCCACCGTCAACCCCGGCGCCACGGAGATCTGCTCCGACGACCTCGATCAGAACTGCAACGAGACCGCCAACGACGGCTGCCCGGGCGTGGACTGCAAGGACAACGACGGCGACGGCGTGCCCAGGGGCGCCGACTGCGTGGTCTCCGACTGCGACGACAACAACCCCAACCGCTTCCCCGGCAACCCCGAGATCTGCGGCGACGGCATCGACAACGACTGCGACGGCTACGTCGACGACTGCTGTCCGGGCGTCACGATCTGCGACAACGACGGCGACGGCGCCTGCGTGGGCGCGGACTGCCCGGGTCCGGTCGATCCGGCCTGCTTTGCGGCCTGCAACGGTAACCTCGAGTGCATCGCCAACTGCCCGCCCGCGCCCGATCCCGCCTGCGTGGCCGGATGTGCGGGCGTACAGTCCTGCATCGACGAGTGTCCCCCCGCCCGCGACCCCACCTGCGTGGAGGCGTGCGCCGGCGCCCTCTCCTGCATCGAGGCCTGCCCGCCGGCCGAGGACTCCAACGACAACGACCCGGTCTGCGGCTGGGAGGGCAGCATCGAGATCTGCGGCGACCACAAGGACAACGACTGTGACGGCATCGCCGACGACGGGTGCCCCGGCACCTACTGCGACGACGCCGACAACGACGGCTTCGGCGTGGGTGTCGGCTGCCCCGGTCCCCAGGATTGTGACGACACCAACCCGACCCTGCATCCCGGCGCGCCCGAGGTGTGCGGTGACGGCCTGGACCAGAACTGCGACCTGGTGCCCGACGGGATGTGCAACTCCTGCGTCGACAACGACGGCGACGGCTTCTACTCCGGCAACGGCGAGGATCCCAACTGCCAGAACCTGCCCCGCGACTGCGACGACGCCAACCCGTTCATCTTCCCCGGGGCCCCCGAGATCTGCGGCAACCTGGTGGACGAGAACTGCAACCTCTCCATCACGGACACCCCGTGCGTCGATCCCTCCGACTACGAGGAATGCATGCTGCTGATGCCCAACGAGGCCGCTGTGCTGGCCTGCCTCGAGGAGCACGAGACCAGCGGTCCTCCGGACAACTGCCTGGCGATCGATTCCATCGGGACGCCGCCCTGCCACGATCCCGCCTGCGTGATGGCCTGCGAGGCCGCGTGCGGCACCGCCGATCCCTGCACCACCCTGGCCTCGTGCATCGCCGACTGCCCGGTGTGGGAGGAGTCCTGCGTCGACCATGACGGCGACGGCTGGGGCGTCGGGCCCGGCTGTCCGATCCAGGATTGCAACGACACGCCTCCTGGCGGCAGCAGCGTCAGCCCGGGCACGGTCGAGACCTGCGACGGCACCGACAACGACTGCGACGGCACGGCCGACGACTGGAACATCAACGGCACCCCCTGCCGCGATCACGCGTGCGTCCTGGCCTGCGCGGGGGATCCCATCTGCATCGAGGGCTGCCCGTACGTCGACTGCATCGATCACGACGGCGACAGCTGGGGTGTCGGCGAGGACTGCGCCACCCAGGATCCGGACGACTCCGACCCCTCGGTCTACCCCGGCGGACGCGAGATCTGCGGCGACGGCAAGGATCAGAACGGCAACGGCGTCCCCGATGACGGCTGCGTGCTCTGCACCGACCACGACGGCGACTCCTTCGGTGTGGGCCCCGCCTGCGCCGCCCTGGACTGCGACGACGCCAACACCGCGATCAACCCCGGGATCGAAGAGACCTGCGGCACCGTGGACACCAACTGCGACGGGAAGCCGCCGGTGGCCACCGTATGCTCTGCCGATCTCAAGGGCTGCTCCTGCACGACGCCGGGCTCCCGCTCGAGCCTCCCCACGGCCCTCGTGATGCTGCTGGGCTTCGGACTGGGTCTCGGCTTCGTGTTCCGGCGCCGCCGGTAGGACCCTCCCTGCACATTTCTCAGGGCGCACCCGCGCCTGTCTGATCTGTCGGACTTGTCTGACCTACAACGTGAGCCTCACGAGGATGAACTTGTTGTGGACGTAGGGGGCCTTGAGGACCTGGTAGTTGGTCTGCACGGGGTGCTTCTCGAACTCGGCAGGGACGGTCTCGCAGCCCGGCCCGAGGATGGTCACGAGCTCGCTTCCGCGCCGGTTGTCATAGATCTCGGGATATTGGGAGTACAACTCGCGGTCCATCACGCCCACGAGCCGTTGGAACCGCCCCGCCTCGAGCACGATGAAGCGCGCGGAAAGATCCTCGCGCCGGCGGGCCCGGAAACGACGCAGGTATTCGAGGAACTCCTTGTTGTTCGTCTCCATCAGCGGGACGACCTGGTTCTTCGAATAGAAATTCTCCCCACGCCAGTTGAGCTGCCAGGCGATCAGCCGCTCCCCGGGATCCCGGCGGCACTGGTAGTAGATCCTGTGGAGCTGCTTTTGGCTCCAGTGCGGCCCCACCGCGGGCATGTAGAAGGCGAGCAGGTGCAGCGTGAAGATCGTGGAGGCCAGCAGGAAGGCCGCGAACGTCCAGCGGTTGCGCCGGAACACCAGCACCAGCGCGGCGCAACCGATGACCGCCGAGAGGCCCCAGATCGTCCAGTTCATCCACGCCGCATAGGGGAACAGGCGTTCGTACTTGTAGATGAACAGGTTGACGAAGTGTGCGGGGTCCAGCCCCGCCTCCCGCGCCACGAGCACGAAGAACATCAGCCCCGCGAAAAAGGAGGCCGAGAAGCGGACACCGCGGGAAGGGCCGCGCCAGTGATCCCGAAGGCTCACGGCCACCCAGACGCCCGCGGGGACCGTCACGGGCAGGATGTAGTGGTGAAACTTCGTGAGCATGAACGAGAACAGGAAGAAGGACACCATCAGCCAAAGGAAAAGGAGCAGGTGCAGCCGCTCGCGATCGTCTCCGGGACGCACGAACCGCACCTTGCGCAGCCCCGAGGCAAAGGCCGCAGGCAGCAGCGGCCACAGCGGAAACAGGCCGAACAGCAGCTGGTTCCAGTAATAGGCGAACGTGCCACGCTCCCCGTGGACGCCCTCGGCGGCGCGCTTGAAGTGATGATGGACGATGTATTCCTGGAAGAAGGCGTCACCGTGACGGATGATCATGGCGTGGTGCCAGGGAAAGGCGATGGCCACGAGCAGCCACAGCGAGGACACCAGCGGGAAGCGCCGCAGGCGGTCCCATTCTCCGGTCAGCAGGAAGTACAGCAGGAACACCACGCCGGGGATGAACAGCGCACCGAAACCCTTGGCCAGGATCGCCAGTCCGCACATCGCGAAGCCGTGCAGGATCCACAACTGCCCCTGGGAGAAACGGGATCGCGCGATGCCGACGAGCACGTCGGCGAGCAACACCACGTAGGGGAGAAAGACGAGCCAGCCGGAGACGATCACCGGACGACCCCCATAGGTGAACGAAGCCGGAACCCGCGACGCGAACACGAGGTACTGGGGCACCACCAGGAGCACGAACACGATCGCAGAGACCAGCCCCGAGGTCACCGGGAGGGCGCGCCTGCCCAGCTTCAGCACCGCCAGCCTCACCGGCGGAACGTCACCGACGAGGAAACCGTGAAAGAACATGAGCATCCCCAGCGTCATCAGGGCCAGAAACGGCATGTCGGTGATGCTCTGGCGTGCCACCAGCGCGAAATGAGGGAGGAAGGCGACCGTGAGCGCGGCGAACAGCCCCGTGAGCGGGTCGAAGTGACGCCGCAGGAACAGGAACACACCGGTCACGGCGAAGGCGGCCAGCAGCAGCACGGGCAGACGTGCGGCCCACTCCGGGCGCGAATCGACCGTCATCTCATCGGCGGGCGCCGCCCGGCGGTTGAGCCCGGCCACCTTGAAGCCGGCGGCCTGCATCCAGAACAGGAGCGGAGGTTTGGAGTAGAATCCATCATCCTGCCAGTAGGTGGACACGGGATCCTCGCGCTGGATCATCGTGCGGGCCACCTCGGCGTAGTGCGTCTCCCAGGGATCGAAGAGCCCGTAGGAGCCCAGCATCGGCAGGTTGCCCACCAGCACGGCCAGAAAGACGAACACGGCCTGCAACGGGGATCGAAGCCGGTTCATGCGCGCTCCCACAGGTTCGAAAAACCGGCCGAGGTCACCGACCTCACGGTCTCGAGCGGCACACCAAACAGTTCCGCCAGCTTCCCGGCCACCTGCAGTACATGCACCGGACGGGACGCACCGGCCGGAACCGTCTCCGTGCCCAGGTAGGGAGAATCCGTCTCCAGCACGAGGCTCTCCAGCGGAATCTTCGAAACGACCCGACGAAGCCTGTGCGCGTTTTCACGCGTGATCCCGCCCCCGATGCCAAGCAGGAAACCACGTTCGATGTAGGCGCGGGCGTCTTCAGGTGAGCCCGAGAACGCATGGATGATCCCGCGGACATTTCTTCCGTTTTCCTTGAGGTGATGGAGCACCAGGTCGTGGGCCTTGACGACGTGCACCAGCACGGGCAGACCGGCCTCGGCGGCCAACTGCAGCTGCCTGGCGAAGACCGGCTCCTGCAGCTCCATCGCCGGAGCACGTTCTCCGCGGTCCAGCCCGATCTCGCCGATGGCGTCGATCCGGGGCAGCAGGGCCTCCAGGCGTGTCGCCCAGTCCCCGGGGGCCTCATGCACGAACCATGGATGAAGCCCGGCCGCCACGCGCGAATCAGGCAGCGCCTCGCGCACGCGACCGCGGTTGGCGACGATCTCGTCCCAGGCCGACGCCCAGGTGGCCACCACCATGATCCCCGTGATCCCGGCCTGGGCCGCCTCGTTCAGGACTCCATCGGGATCTTCTCGCAGCGGCGCATCGAACAGGTGACAGTGTGAATCGATCATCTTTGGCCTCTTCCGCACTCATTCATGATGAAAAACGCCTTGTTTTGCAAGAAAAAAACCGGGATTCCAACCAAAACCGAAAATGTTGGTCAGCGTGCATTTCGGCTCTTGCAAACTTATTCGCTTGCCCTACACTTTCTCCTCAAGAATTGCCACGGTGATGAATCCGCTGCTGTTACCATAAACAAACAAGTTCAACCGGCTGAGGGAAAATCCATGCGTATCGGAATGACGTACGACCTGAGAGATGACTATTTGAAAATGGGCTATACCGAAGACCAGACGGCCGAGTTTGACCGCGAGGGGACGATCCTGGCCATCGCCGAGGTCCTTCTGGCCCTCGGACACGAGGTGGACCGCATCGGTCACGTCCGGGCGCTGGTGAACCGCCTCGCCGCCGGCGACACATGGGATCTGGTGTTCAACATCTGCGAAGGACTGTCCGGTTTCGGTCGTGAGGCCCAGGTTCCCGCGCTGCTGGAGGCCTACGGAATCCCCTGCACCTTCTCCGACTCCCTGGTCAACGCGCTGACCCTCCACAAGGGGTTCGCCAAGCAGGTGGTGCTTCACGCCGGTTTTCCGACCCCGGAGTTCGCCGTCGTGGAGACCCCGGCCGACGTGGAGAAGGTGGACCTGCCGTACCCCCTCTTCGTCAAACCCATCGCCGAGGGCACCGGCAAGGGCGTGCATGCTTTATCACGCGTGCAGAACCCCGAAAAACTGATGCAGATTTGCATTGATATCATTGGCAAATATAAACAACCTGCCCTCGTCGAGACCTTTCTCCCCGGACGCGAGTTCACGGTGGGGATCGTCGGAACCGGAGACCGCGCCGAGGTCGTCGGCGTGCTCGAGGTCATCCTCCGCAAGGACGCCGAGGCGCACGCCTACTCCTACGTCAACAAGGAGAACTGCGAGGAGCTGGTCACCTACAAGCTGATCAACGACGAACCGGCCAGGAAATGCGCCGAGTTCGCGCTGGGGATCTGGCGCGCCTACGGCTGCCGGGACGCCGGTCGCATGGACTTCCGGTGCGACGCCCACGGCGTGCCCAATTATCTCGAGGTCAACCCGCTGGCCGGCCTGCATCCGGAGCACTCGGATCTGCCCATCATCTGCACACAGGCCGGCATCTCCTACCATGACCTGATCGCCCGCATCATCGAGAGCGCCTCGCAACGGGTTGCGCCCCGGTAGTTTCCGTGTCATATCTGAATCATCGAGAGGGGCCCGCATGAAAGCGATTCTGCATCTTTCATCCGCCTGCAACCTGCGTTGCAAATACTGCTACGCGGCCAGGACCGAGCACGGCGCACGCATGAGCATCGACACTGCCCGCGCGGCCATCGAGCTGGTCTCCCGCGAGGGCCGGGGGAGTTTCTGCGTCTCCTTCTTCGGCGGTGAACCCCTGCTCCACTTTCCGCTGATCCGGGACGTGGTCCCCCTGGCCCGTGAGCTGGCGGCGGCCCGGGGACAGACGGTCGCGTTCAGGATGTCCACCAACGGCCTCCTGTTCACGCCGGATATCCTCCAGTTCTGCAGCGATCAGGGTATCCTGTTCGCGATCTCGTGCGACGGCAACCGGCAGGCCCACGATGCGCAACGGGTATTTCCGGACGGACGGGGCAGCTTTGACGCGCTGTCGACCCTGCTTCCAGAGATCCTCCGACGTTGCCCCCACACGGTGTTCAGCGCCGTGATCACACCTGCGTCGGTGTCACATCTCGTCGAGTCGATGGAATGGATGTGGAGCCAGGGCATCCGCTTCGTGGCGCACCAACTGGACTTCGCCGATCCCGCGTGGGACTCCGTCAGTTTCGAGGTTCTTGCCCAACAATACCGGCTTCTGGGAGACTGGTACCTGGAGAAGACACGTTCCGGGGAATATTTCTACCTGAACATCCTCGATGACAAGCTCAAGACGCACATCAGATCCGACTTCAACCAGGCGCCGCCATGCGACTTCGGCATCTCCAAGGTCTCGGTGGCGCCTGACGGGACCCTTTATCCCTGCGTGCGCTTCGTCTCGGATGACCCGAAGACCCGCGATTACATCATCGGCGATGTTCGCACGGGTTTCACGGAGGCGCGACAGAACCTGTCAAGAAAAAACCTCGCGCCCAAAACGATCTGCGAATCGTGCGCCTATGTCGGTCGCTGCATCCACTACTGCGGCTGCAACAACTTCACTTCGACCGGGGAGATCGACACCGTGCACCCCCTGGTCTGCGAGCATGAGCGCATGCTCATTCCCCTTGCCGACTCCCTGGGGGAAGTCCTCTGGCATGAAAAAAATCCGGCATTCCTCGCCAAACACTACAAGATAGACTTGTCCCGCTTCCCCCTGCTCGGCGAATACGACATGGAGTAGTTGAGCAGGAAAAAGCTTACGGCGGAGAAGACGCAGAGACAACGGAGAAGACGCAGGGACGGCAAAGAAGACGCAAAGACAACGGAGAAGACGCAAAGACAACGGAGAAGACGGAGGGGCTGATGGAGGGGAAGGTTGGGGTGGGGGCAGAAACAAAAACGCCGCCCGGAGGCGGCGTTATGGAAGCTAGCCCGGGGTAGCTTGGCTACCCTGGGGGGATAAAAAAAAACCCGGCGACGTCCTACTCTCCCACACAGAAAACCCGTGCAGTACCATCGGCGCTAAAGAGCTTAACTTCCGAGTTCGGGATGGGATCGGGTGTGGCCTCTTCGCTATGATCACCGGGAAACTTTGTTGGTTAGAGAAGTATTGAGTTTGGTCTTAGATGCCGCAAAGAGCGTCATGATGAAGCTTCACGGCCGATTAGTACAGGTTAGCTCCATGCATTGCTGCACTTCCACACCCTGCCTATCAAAGTCGTAGTCTCCGACTGGCCTTTAGGTGACTTGTGTCACAGGAATTCTCATCTTGGAGGGGGCTTCCCGCTTAGATGCTTTCAGCGGTTATCCCGTCCGAACGTAGCTACCCGGCAATGCCAGTGGCACAACAACCGGAACACCAGAGGTTCGTCCAACCCGGTCCTCTCGTACTAGGGTCAGCTCTCCTCAAAATTCCTACGCCCACGGAAGATAGGGACCGAACTGTCTCACGACGTTCTAAACCCAGCTCGCGTACCGCTTTAATTGGCGAACAGCCAAACCCTTGGGACCTGCTTCAGCCCCAGGAT
>PHBF01000442.1 GCA_002841905.1 Deltaproteobacteria bacterium HGW-Deltaproteobacteria-17 | reverse complement strand
CCCGTACGCGCCGGTCACGGCCGACAGCAGCAGGCGATCCCGCACGGGACGGTGGTTGACGAACAGGTAGACGCCCGAGGCCTCGGCCAGGTTCACCTCCGGGGCGCTCAGGACGAGGGCCAGGCGCGCGCCCTCGGGGCCGGTCTCCTCCCACGGATACAGACCGGACCGGACGCGCCGGGCGAGCACGTCCTCGGCGCGGCGCAGGCGGTCCGGCTGCGGCAGGAAGTCCAGCTGGAGGCGGCCGTCCTGGATCAGGCGGAAGTGCACCGCCGGCTGGGCCAGGGCCATGTCGACGACGACGTCCTGCACATGGGCGGCCTCGGTCGCCTCGGACTTGAGGAACTTCAGGCGCGCGGGCACGTTGTGGAACAGGTCGGCGATGGTGATCCGCGTGCCGGGCGTCATGGCCTCGGCGAGCTCCCGCCGGCCGGCGTCCCGATCCTGCGCCACGCCGTGGCCGAGCTCCATCTCCCGCGTCCGGGACAGCACGGTCATGCGGGAGACCGAGGCGATCGAGGGGAGGGCCTCCCCGCGGAAGCCGAAGGTGTGGATGTTTTCCAGATCGGTCAGATCGTGGATCTTGCTGGTGGCGTGCCGCAGCAGCGCCACCTTCAGTTCGTCGGGCGTCATGCCGCAGCCGTCGTCGGAGATGGCGATCTCCCCGATGCCGCCGCGCCGCACCGACACCTCCACGCGCGTCGCGCCCGCGTCCAGCGCGTTCTCGACGAGCTCCTTGACGATCGACGCGGGCCGCTCGACCACCTCGCCGGCGGCGATCATGTCCACGAGTTGATCGGGCAGGACCCGGATACGGCTGTCACCGCTCATGTGCGCACCCCTGAAACTTCAGATGATTCATGTGGAGACCGCGCGCGCCCACGCCGAGCACAGCTACGGCAGCGCGACGATGAGGACCGCCACGAGCGCGAAGAACGCCACGCCGGCGCTGAACGTGACCAGCAGGGAGGCGACGAAGTCGGAGCCCATCCTGCCGCGCAGCATGCGGGGGATGTGATTGAATCTGGCCATCGGAGAGGACATGCGTTGGACGCTCCTGTGTGGGGATTATTTCTTCTCGAAGCGACGGACCAGGTCCATCAGGCGCGGCAGGGAGAAGCTGGCGAGCTTTTCACGGTAGCCGGCGTCCTTCATGCGGTTCTGGAGGGTCAGCACGTGATCGATCAACTTTTCCTTGGACCCGAAACGCTCCTTCACCTGGGTGGAGACCTCGTGCAGGCGCAGCAGCTGGGTGTTGGCCGCCGTCAGCAGGCGCTCCTTGAGGTTCTCGCGCTCTTCCTTCACCTGGGCGAACAGATCGGCCACGGCCTGGGCGAGCTTTTCCTTGGATCCGAAGCGCTCCTTCACCATCTGGAGCGGGCTCACGGAAGCCGGAGCGGGTTTCTTATTGGCTTTCTTCTGCTTTTCCACGTTTTTCTTGTAGGTCTTCTTGGTCATCGAAATACTTCCTTTCGAGTATGTAAAATGCTCCGGAAAATGACGCCGGCCGGGCGTTTTCCTGCCCCCCGGATGCCATCCTCAGGGGAGTACGACCGGCCCGGTGGACGCATTCATAGCAGAATCGCGCTCGAAGATCCAGTGTCCTGTTTCCCTGAGTGTGGAAACCATCCAGGAGATCAGGAACTGCGTCTGGAAGCGATCCAGCCGGAACAGGATCCGGATGAAGCGTCCCCGGGAGACGACGCTCTCGTGATCCGTGGAGCCGTCGAGGCTGAAGCTCTTCTGGATGCGGGGCCCCAGCTCCATCAGCCCCTGGGACATGCCCAGGCGGATGAGCTCCTTGGCCTGGCGGGCGGACTCGGCGCTGGCAAAGCGCAGACGGATCTGCAGCTCGGCGTTC
>PHBF01000441.1 GCA_002841905.1 Deltaproteobacteria bacterium HGW-Deltaproteobacteria-17 | reverse complement strand
CTCCTCGGTGAGCGCCTGCCCGCCGGTCTGCTCGGAGAGCTGCTGCAGGAGCATGAGCCCGCGACAGGTGTGCGGGTTCTTCACGCACATCTCCCCGGGGGGCTGCACGAGCTTGAGCTCCCGAGGATAGGCGAACGACACCGAGGCATAGCTCTCGCCGAGCAGCATCCGGCCTTCGCAGGGGCAGTCGGGGCCCGGACAGGTGATGCCGGCGGAGGCCGCGAACTGCGGGTTGCAGTAGTGCTTGGAGGACAGCAGGAAAGCGCCGTGATCGGGCAGGTTGAAACGGGTCTCGTAGCGGCCCGGCGCCGTCTGCCGCAGCACCGGCTTCTGCACGGTGCGACCGCCGAACGGCTGCACCTCGAGGAAGCTCTCGAGCTGGTTGCGCCAGCCCGCGTTGTCCCCCACCGCGTCGACGATGACGTGAACGGACCGGTCCAGCGCGGCAGCGCTCATGGTGTACTCCTCGGTGCGCTGGATGCGCATGGAGTCACGGATCAGCGCGGCCCAGAACTTCTGGAAGCCCTGCGCCCAGCCCTCGATCCACGGCCGCGACCAGCGCGGCTTGACGTCGGACGTGAACGCGATGGCCTTGCCCAGGCCGACGTTCCAGCGCGCCAGGATCGGATCGCCGAACAGATCCGAGGCCAGGATCAGGTCGGCCTGCGGCTTGATCTTGGTGGGCACGTAACCCAGCAGGAACGGGGCTTTCTCGATGTCGATGCCGCGCAGGAACGTGGCCGGCTTCATGATCTTCACGCTGATGGGCTCGTCGACCAGCGGCGGGCGCGCGACCTGGGAGGCCTCCTTGGTGAAGATGCGGGGCAGATCGTTCGGATCCACGGTGTAGTAGGAGCGCCCCTGGGAACGCTCCTTGATGAGCTCGAGCATGCCGCGGTCCACGTCGGAGCCGATGCCGACGACCGAGATGGTGATGCCGCACGAGGCGGCCGCCTGGAGCACCTCCTCGAGCCTGTCGCGGCCGGCCTGGCCGTCGGAGAGCAGGATCATGTGCTTGACCTTGGCGCGGGCGTCGCAGAGCATCTCGTTGCCGAGCTCCAGGGCGGGGACGATCTCCGTGCCACCATCGGATTCGATGCGCGAGATCAGTTGCTCTATACGTGAACGGTTCGCCGCCGGTGTGAGTTCCACGGCGACCTGGGCGCGGTGATCGAAGGCGACCACACCGATCAGGTCGCGGGCGCCGAGCAGTCCCACGGTGGCGATGGCCGCCTCACGGGCCAGGCGCATCTTCATGCCGGACATGGAGCCCGAGCGGTCGATGACCATGACCATGGCCACCGTCGGCTGGCGCTTGTTCTTCTCGAGGTCAAACCGCACCGGCAGCAGGCGCTCGATGGGGGTCTGGTAGTAGCCGCCGTTGCCGAAGGAGTTCTCGCCGCCCACCATGACGTAGCAGCCGCCCCCCTGCACGTATTCGTGCAGCGCCATCATCTTGCCCGTGCTCAGGTACGTCGCCGGCACGTCGGACTGGATGATGCAGGTGTAGTGCTTCATCTGCATGACGGATCCGGGGAAGCCGGCCGCCGGCCGCATCTCGACCTCGAGGTTGGCCGCGCGCAGCGCCTGGTAGAAGAAGCGCCCGCGTGCGGCGTCCCCCTCGACGTAGAGGATGCGCGGCTTGTCCTTGGCCATCAGGACGGCCCAGCTCTGGTTGTTCTTGGCGATGGTGTCCTGCGTCTTGTCGGCCAGGTCCATGTCGAGGCGGAACGCCTGGATGCCCTGATCGTTCACCTGCGCCTTGAACTTGAGCACGTTCTCGCCGGGCACCAGCTCCACGGTCTTGCCGAACTCGAGGTCGTTGCGCAGCATCTCCTCGGGACTGGAGCCCTGGTACAACT
>PHBF01000440.1 GCA_002841905.1 Deltaproteobacteria bacterium HGW-Deltaproteobacteria-17 | reverse complement strand
AGGGTCTTCTCGACCTCGTCGTCTGCCTCGCTGCCGCGGGCGCATACCTTGCATTCAACGAGTCCAACAGCCTCTCGCTCTTTGGCTGGACGCTCGTGCTGCCGCCGTGGGTGTTTCTGCTGGTCGCGACGTTTGTGCTCTGGATCTCGATCAACTTCACCAACTGCACGGACGGCGTAGACGGGCTTCTTGGCAGCGTCTCGATCGTCTCGCTGGCAACATTCGCCGCGATCTTCCTGTTGATGGGCAACTCCAGCGATCTTGCCCAGATGTGCTTCATCCTGGTCGCGTCGCTGCTGGCTTACCTGCTGTTCAACGCCTCGCCAAGCCTGATCATCATGGGCGATGCGGGTTCGCGCATGATCGGCATCTTCCTCGGCATCATGGCGCTCAACACGGCCCCCGGCGCGACCCAGATGGTGATGCGCGAGCTCCGCTCCGAGGGGGAACTGTCCGAGCTCGCGCTGATCCTCATCGGCCTGAACAACCTCCTGGGGATCATCCTCTTCGTGATCGCCTACCAGTTCCTGCTGGGTTCGGGCACCACGGCCACGGACTCCCTCGCCTGGCAGATCGGCGGCCCCGCCGCCGCCGGACTCGCGTGCGGCCTGGTCATCAGTTTCTGGGAGCAGCGCCTGACCCGCGAGATCGAACGCCAGATCATGCTCCTGGGCCTGATGATGCTCCTGATCTGGGCCAGCGTCGTCCTCCGGTTCAACCTGCTGTTCTCCGCCCTGGCCACAGGCGTGACGGTGATCAACTTCTCCCCCCACGAGAAGCGGATCTTCAACGACATCCACAGGATCGACTACCCGATCTACGTCCTCTTCTTCGCCCTGGCCGGGACCCACCTGAGGCTGGAGGCGCTTCCTTCGATGGGGATCGTGGGTCTGGGGTACGTGGTGATGCGTGCCGCAGGGAAGTTCTTCGGGAACCGCATCGGCGCCGCGGCGGGGCGTTTCTCGGGCACGATCCGTCAGAACCTCGGCGGCGCCATGCTCTGCCAGGGTGCCGTCGCCATCGGCCTGGCCGCGATCGTCGCCAGGACCTGGACGGATCCCCGTGGCCAGGAGATCCAGAACGTGATCCTGGCCGCCGTGCTGGTCTTCGAGGTCGCAGGGCCGATCCTGGCACGCCTGACCCTGGTGCGGGCCGGCGAGGTCACGGTGGTCTCCCTGCTCACCTCCAGGGCCCCCGTCGGCATCTTCGAGAGCATCCACGACCTGCTGAACCACTTCGCCGCCACGGCGGGCATCTCCTTCGGGGGAAAGCTCGCCAAGGCCGGTGACATCCCCATCGGAATGGTGATGCGCCGCCACGTCGAGTCCATCCCGGAGGATCTGTCCTTCGACGGGCTCCTCAAGGCCATGGGGCACTCACGCTACGACCGGCTGCCGGTGGTGGACCGGGACCATCACCTCGTCGGGATCATCCACTACGCCGAGATCAGCGACGTCCTCTTCGCCGAGGAGCTCCGGCAGATCGTGGTGGCCGGGGACATCGCGGTGCCGCCCATCGCCGACCTGGCCGAGGACGACCCCCTCGAAAGCGCCATGTCCGTCTTCCGGGTTCATCCCAACATCAGTTACCTGTTCATCGTGGACTCCCGGGATCGGAGGCGGCTCGCCGGCGTCCTGCGTCACAACGACGCGCTCTCGGCCCACGGCGACCTGTAGGAGCCGCCCCTCCGCCGCCCGCCCCCAATGCCCGCTCACTCAAAGACGATGTCGTCGAGGACGAAGGGGCTCTGGGCCGAGGTGTTCTGCCAGGTGATCGTGTTGATCGTCGAGATCAGGGGACAGACGGTGGCCAGATCGATGGTGTGGCGGGTCCACGCGGTGGTCAGGTCGAGGGCCGTCTCCGTGCACTG
>PHBF01000032.1 GCA_002841905.1 Deltaproteobacteria bacterium HGW-Deltaproteobacteria-17 | reverse complement strand
CAGACCCGGGCCGTGGAGGCCGGCAGGGGCGCGGCCTCGATGATCACGGGGGCGTAGCCTCCGTCCTGGGCCGGTGACAGTTCCCCCGTGACGTCGAACCAGGGGAGCTCGGTGCCGTCGGAGGCCATGAGCACCCCCGAGAAATGATAGGTCCCCGCCGGGGGTTCGCCCTCACCCCGCCAGGCGGGAAACACGGTCAATTGCGCCTGTCCGCCGGAGGCGTAGGCGGCCATGTGCAGGACCTCCGGCACCAGCTCGCCGCGCGCGTTGAGCTGGCCCTCGACCAGCTCGAACAGCCTTTCCCCCACCTCGACGTTGGGCGTCTCCCAGGTGGGACCCGTGATCTTGTAAGGGAGCCGTCCCGGGCCGGCAAAGTCGATCGCTGCGGTGGCGATGGGATCCGTCAGCGGGGTCGACTGCGTCTTTTTGGCGGGGTCATCGCAGGCGGCCAGGAGCCACAGGAGGTGCATCGCCAGGAAAAGAGGCCCTGTGCTGCCCGTGGCGATGCAAGACCGGCAAGCACCTATGGGCGTCATTTTAATATGCATAATCGCAATACCCATACTGGATGCCTCCGATGTAGACGAACTCGGGGAAGGAGTAGCAGACCATGCCCAGCGGCGTGCAGGTGGCCTCGTTGAGCTCCGAGCACCAGCGATAGCAGGCCCGGCCCAGCCCCAGATCGAAGCACTCGTAGCCCTGCGGACACGGGGCGCCGCCCTGGCAGAAGAAGTTGGAGTCGGCGGTGGCGTAGCACTCGCTGGTGTGCAGATCGGCCACGCCGTCACCGGTGCGGTCCACGCCGTAGAGGTTGCACTTCATGCTCGCCAGGCAGCCGTTGCCGGTGAGCGGATCGCAGTTGGCCGTGCACTGGAAGAGGTTCGGGATCACCGTGTTGCTGGCGTCGGACACGCCGTAGTAGCAGGTGGATCCCGCGCCGGCCGAGCAGTCGAGGCTGTCGTACGCGGCGGTCTTGGCGCGACAGAAGCGGCGGCACGCGCCCTCCATCGTGTAGGCGTTGACCACGGCGCAACCCAGGCCCGCGGCGCAGTCGGCGTCGGCGCCGCAGGGGGAGCCGTCGAGGCCGGTCCCGGCGGGGATGCAGCGGTTGGCCGCGGCCGTGTCCACCGTGCACTTGTTGCCGGCCGTGCAGCCGCTCTGGGGCACGATGGTGCAGCCGGTGGACGTGGTGCAGGCGGAAGTGTTCAGCGTGCAGTTGGCGTTGCAGGTGAGGCTGCCGCCGGAGAAGCCCTGGGTCAGGCAGGTCTTGCCGCCGAGGTTGTTGCCGTCGCAGGGCTCGCCGCCGTCGAGGGTCCCGTTGCCGCAGGTGGGCGGCGTGGTGCAGTCCTGCGGACAGATCGTGGCGTTCTCGCCGGAGTCGCAGGTGCCGTTGGTGCAGTAGCAGTCCGAAGGACAGGAGGTGAGGCTCTCGGAAAGCGCGCAGGTGCCGTCGCCGCAGGAGACGGGGCCGCAGTCCTGCGGACAGGTCGTCTCGGTCTCCCCGGAGTCGCAGGTGCCGTTGGTGCAGTAGCAGTCCGCCAGGCAGGTGGAGATGGCCTCTCCGGCCTCGCAGACGCTGTTGCCGCAGACGGCGACGACGGGACAGTCCTGGGGACAGATGGCCGTGGTCTCCCCCTCGTCGCAGGTGCCGTTGGTGCAGTAGCAGTCGACCGTGCAGGTGGCCACGCCCTCGGTCTCGTCGCAGAGGCCGTTGCCGCAGACCGCGCAGTCCGTGGGACAGGTGTGGGCCTCGCCGATCTCGCAGATCTGGTTGCCGCACCAGCCCTCGGTGCGGCAGGAGGCGGAGCAGCCGTCGCCGGACACCTGGTTGCCGTCATCGCACTGCTCGTCGGCGTCCTGCACGCCGTCACCGCATTTGGCGCCCTTGCCGGCACAGGCCGAAAGCAGGCCCACGGCCATGATCAACCACAATGTCTTCACGAGTGTCCGCATGTTCTTCCTCCGGTCGGGAGATGATCCGGCGCATTATTGTATAACGCAGAACCGTGCGGACGCAAACGGGTATTGCAGGGATGAGGCCTGGAAAATTCGACTCAGCGGAGCGATTTCAGGTGTTCAGGAGGGGATGGTCAGCGTGGACGTGAATCAAGGCTGGGGGCAGAACGGATAGGCGTTGCCGACCATGGCGCAGAAGGCGACCTTCTCCATGCCACGGCCAAGACCCATCTGCCAGTACGGATCCGCCTGGGAGGGGGCGGTGCCGAGGTCGTAGATGCGCGCCGGGATGGAGGGGATGCCGTCGGTGGGCTCGGGGCCGGGGGCGCCGAACACGGAATCCCAATTGTCCTCAAGACCCGCGACGAACAGGATCAGGGCGACCCACGCCTTGAGCTCCTGGACGATGGGGGCGCCGGTGTTCTCGTCGTAGTCGCCGGGCTGGCCGTCAAAGGCCAGGGCCGCCACTTCGGCGCCGTTGAGCATGTCGACGACGGTGCCGTCCTTCAGTTTCGGGTCGATAGAGACGTTTTCACCCAGTTGATTGCGGGCCTCGGGCAGCAGCAGCGTGACGTAGTAGTCGACCGTGACGCGCAGCATGTTGTCGGTGCTGGTGTCGGTCAGGTCGAGCAGGGTACCGTTCTGGTAGCAGGCGATGGTCGTGAAGGCGTCGTTGCAGACGAGCACGGCGATGACCTTGTCGAACTGGCCGCGGGTCTCGTCGAAGATGTAGCGGACACCGGCGGGGTTCATGTAGTACTCGAGGGCCGCGTTGCCCATGCGGACCTCGACGTTGAGGTCGAGGATCGCCTTCATCTCACGCGGGGTGATGTAGAAGGACATCATGGGGTAGCCCGGGACGCCGTCGGGGCCGATGCCCAGCGGGAAGGTCCTGAAGGCGTCGGCGGCGGCGACCAGACCGGTCTGACCGACCATGATGGGGTCGCGGACGGCGCCGTTCTCGATGAAGGCCGCGGCGAACGGGGAGGCGTCGAAGGTCGGATCCATCAAGGGCAGATGGGCATCAATGGCGCCCTGGACGACCGCGTTGACGGCGTTGTACTGGGCATCGGCCACGAGCAGGGAGGCCGGGACCTCGACGGCGGCGCCGGTGGGCAGCGGATCCTGATAGAAGTCGATCGCCGGGACGTCGAACGTGGTGTGGGCGATGGGGGTGGCGGAATAGGTGATACCCAGGCTCGGGGTGAGGACCGCGTCGAGCATAGTGATGTAGGTGGACATGACGGTCGCCACTTCGGTGTCGCCGAGCACGAGATCGTCCACGTTGTAGACGATGCCCGTGGCGTCGGTGATGGCGGCCTCGGTCAGATCGTAGCGGACGTCGAGCTGGGTCATGTTCTCGCCGTATTTGCCGTTGGCGATGATGTACGTGTCGCCGACCTTGAGGTAGCCGGTGGCGGTGGCCAGCAGCTGGTGGCGGTGACCGGACATGATGACGTCGATGCCGGTGACGTTGGCGGCCACGTCGCGGTCTTCACCGACGGCGTTGGTGTTGATGCCCGCGTGACCGGCGTGGATGACCAGGTTGGCGCCGGCGGTGCGGATCTCGTCGACCAGATCCTGGATCGGGGCGAAGCCGCCATCGACCGCGGGATCCTCGTGCCAGAAGGTGACCGGCTTGGCCTGCGGGACGTTGGAGTCGGCTTCGATGCCCATGAGGCCGAAGATGCCGACGGTGAAGTCGTCGTCGATGGTCTTCAGGACATAGCGCTGGATGATGCCGCCGGCAACCATCTGCTCGATGTAGTCGTCACCGGTGGCGGTGGCGTCGGTCACGAGGTTGGAGCACAGCAGCGGGCGGTCGAAGGCGACGCCCGTCATGGCGGCGTTGATGATGACGGCGGTGCCGGCCGGGGTCCAGTCCCAGTCGTGGTTGCCGAGCATGACGGTGTCATAGTTCATCAACTGGAAGAAATGGAACACCGGAGGCGCGTCGCCCGACAGCAGGTCGACCATGTCGCCCATCAGGGAGTCACCGGAGTCCACCAGGACGTACGGGATGCCGGCGGCTTCCTTTTCGGCCTTGATGCTCTTGATGATGGCGGCATGACGGGCCAGACCGGACTTGGTGCCGTCCTCGTCGACCACCAGCGGCGAATAGTCGCGCGCCGGGCCCACGCCCATGAGGTGGGAGTGCAGGTCGGAGGTGCCGATGACGGTCAGGAACCGCTCGGACACGAAGCAGGCCGGGTCCTGGGCGCAGTCGGCGTCGTCACAGTCGATGTCGCCGTCGCCGTCGTTGTCGATGGTGTCGTCGCAGATTTCCACCGGGGTCTGGCAGTTGGCGGCCGTGGCGCAATCGTCCACGTCGTCGCAGTCGACCAGGGTGTCGCCATCATCATCAATGGCATTGTCACAAATTTCGGTTTTTTCCTTTTTGGGATCATCGTCGCAAGCGGTGAGGAACCCGAACATAATGAGAATTGAGAAAAGTACGGTGAATCGTTTCATGGGAAAACTCCTTTCCAAAGGTTGGACTACCTTAGCACCACAGATGTGAAATTGCCAGAGGAATTTCAAAAAACCCCTGATTTTTTAATAGTTTTTTCATTGCTCCCGAAAAACGGGTGTTTCTTGCGGCCGAATGGCACGTGGACTATTTGCCGAGTTTTTTCTCCTTGAGGAACTCGAGCACGAAGGTCCGGAGAGATGAATCGCCCATATCTTTCAACTCATAGCGCACGCGGGCCATGGGCTTGGTGACCTTCACCACGCGGGTCAGGTCGATGGGCGTGCCGATGAGCACCGTGTCGACGTCCGTGCCGGCGATGGTCTTCTCGAGCTCGGCGATCTGTTCGGGGTAATAGCCCATCGCCGGGAGCACGGCGCCCAGATGCGTGAACTTCTCGAACACGCCCAGGATCGAGCCGGTGGCGGCCGGACGCGGGTCCACGATCTCGGCGGCCTCGTACTTCTGGGCCGCGACGAAGCCGGCGCCGATGGCCATGCCGCCGTGGGTCAGGGTGGGACCGTCCTCGACCACGAGGACCTTCTTGCCGCGGACGAGCTCGGGATGATCGACGGTCACCTCGGAGGCGCCGAGGACGACCTTCGCGGACGGGTTCATCGCCTTGGCGGCGGCGACCACGGCGGCGACGTCCTCGGACTTGGCGTTGTTGGCCTTGTTCACGAGGATGATGCGGGCGCGGCGGAAGTTGGTCTCGCCCGGGAAGTAGGTGGACTCATGCCCCGGACGGAAGGGGTCGGCCACGACGACCTCGAAGTCGGACTTGTAGAACGGCCAGTCGTTGTTGCCGCCGTCCCACAGGATCACGTCGGCTTCCTTCTCGGCCTGGCGCAGGATGGCCTCATAGTCGACGCCGGCATACACCACGTTGCCCATGTCGATGTGGGACTCGTATTCCTCGCGCTCCTCGATGGTGCAGTTGTGCGCGTCGAGATCGGCGTAGGAGGCGAAGCGCTGGACGGCCTGCTTGGCGAGGTCGCCGTAGGGCATGGGATGGCGGATCGCGACGGTCTTCAGGCCGTTCTCCTTGAGGATGTCGGAGATGTACCGCGTCGTCTGGCTCTTGCCGCAGCCGGTACGCACGGCGCAGATCGAGATCACGGGCTTGGTCGAGGCGACCATCGTGTTGGCGGGCCCGAGGATGCGGTAGTCCGCGCCGGCGGCCGTCACGCGGGAGCCGAGGTTCATCACGGTGACGTGGGAGAGATCGCTGTAGGCGATGTCGCAGACATCTACATGAAGATCCTTGATCAACTTCTCCAGATCCTTCTCAGGGAAGATGGGGAGGCCTTCGGGATAGAGCTTGCCGGCGAGCACGGCGGGGTAGCGCCGGTCGTCGATCTGCGGAATCTGCGTGGCGGTGAAGCCCACCACCTCGTACTGGTCGTTGTCCCTGTAGTAGGTATTGAAATTGTGGAAGTCACGACCCGCTGCACCCAGAATCAGAACACGCTTTTTCGTCATTTGCAATTCTCCGGAAAAGGGTTGAGGAAAACCGGGAGGTCTAACCATGGGGACAGGTGAGAAGCCCGGACTCTCCCGACGGGCGGACCTGTCACGAGTGCTCTTATATCTGCTTAAACAAAAAGTACAAGAGGGAATTCGGACCGGTCGGACCTATCCGACTTGTCAGACCTGTCAGACCTGTTTGATTATCAGCTTTTCAGTGAGAAGGTCGAAGTTCAGGCGGGAGAATTAGAAGCGGCGCGGGGGACGGCGATCATTGCCGCCACGGTCACCGCGGGGGGGACGGAAGCCGCCGCCGCCGCCGCCGCGATCTTCACGCGGAGCGCGCTCCTGCGCCTTGTTCACGCGCAGGGGGCGACCGTTGAAATCCATCTCGTTGAGCGCGTCGATGGCCACGTTGGCCTCGGCATCTTCCATTTCCACGAAACCAAAACCGCGGGGGCGGCCGGTCTCACGGTCAGCGATCAACTTCACGGAGATGACCGTACCGTACTGGGAGAACAGGTTGTGAATTTCGGCTTCGGTGGTGGAGAAGGGGAGATTTCCGACAAAAATGGTCTGTTGCATACTACACTTTCCTTTCAAACAAATGAGACAAAAGTTCCGACGACGCGCCGGAACGGAACAATGCCGTGTCGAAGGCCGACCTGTTCATAGTCAAAAATTCCCCAAACATTGATGATTTCACGCGGAAATGGCATGGACGGGAGTTGCAAAGACTTGAACCGGAACTGGGCTGCATTCAAAACTCTATACTTCCCGAATCCGAAAGACAGTGACTGGGGGAATCCGGGAAACGGTGGTTGTATACCGTTGTTGCACGAATAATGCAAGAAGAAAAAAAAGAAAAATCAGGGAGTTGCGGGCGAAGGCGGCGGCACGGGCACCGCGGCGGGCCCGGAGACGCCGGCGCCGCCGGGCATCCCGGGGACCTTCAGGTTCAGTTGGGGGCCCGCGCCGGCCGGATCCGCGGGGGGCGCCGTGAGACCTCCGCCGGCAGGATCGACGGGCAGCGGACCTTCCGGCATGGCGGTGATGAAATCACCCGGCTTTTTGGTCCAACGCTTCCACGAGAAGGCGTCGATGCCGTAGACCCAGGGCTTGCCGGCCACCTGCATGGCGCGGGGGCCGTCGGGCTTGGCGGGGTCCACCGGGGCGCCGATGAGGAGCTGGACCTCCTCCTTCTCGGTGCGGAACCGGATCCGCACGAAGGGGTTCGCCAACTGATGGGCAGGCGTGGGGGCAGCGGCGACGACGTCCTCGAAATAGACGTTGCTCAGCCCGGTGACGAACTGCTCGACGGCCGTCGCATCGACCGTGGCGCCCTCGGGGGCGGTGATCGCCCAGCGGTCGGGCGTCACGATGGGCACGGGGTTGCCCATGTGGTCGAACTGCGGGGGGGCGGGCTCCCCGCCGCCGACCTTGCGGAACTCCATGACCTGTCCGTCGTACTCCACGACCATGGCGGTGCGGACGTTGGACTCGGGCAGCGGCAGGCGCGTGTCCGCGAAGAAGTCGCGCGGGCGGGTCATCAGTTTGCCCGACAGCGCCGCGTCCACGCGGTAGATCTTCTGCTCGCCGGTGCGGCGCACGAAGGAGCTGCGCACCAGGCTCTTGCCGACCATCAGATCGGCTTTGGGCTTGCCGTCCTTGTCGAGCAGGCGCAGGCGGGTGAACGAACTGTTGTCGGCCAGGTCGTAGGAGGCGAACATGTCGGGCTTGGTGGAGACCACCTCGGCGCGCGCGAGCTGGGGCAGCAGCGCCAGGATCTCCTCCACGCGGGAGGTGTCGGCCTGATAGCCGTGGCTCTCCGGGATCACCCAGTCCTTGTCCTTGCGGGACAGGGTGACCTTCTCCGTGCCTGAGGAGATCTCAATCGACGAGACGGCGGCCGCTTCGAGGCCGGCATACAGTTCCACGGTCTGCACGGACTGCCCGACCGTCCGGGACGGCCGTACCAGGAAGACCACCAACTGCAGGCACAACAGGACTCCAAGAATGATATTGAGGTTCTTCATCGGTTCCCCCTCCTGCGCAGGATCGCGAACGTGAGGAAAATGAGCGCCAGGAACAGCCACGCGCCGAGCCACATGGCGTACTGAAGGACGTTCTTCTTCGTGTTGGAGATTTCATCCAGCGGGCGCGGGAGCCCCTTGCCCGAGGTCACGATCTCCTCCTCGTCGGACTGGACCCACTCCAGCGCGTTGATCAGGAAGCGGTAGGAGAACGGGAAACGTCCCTCGAGGATCTTCACGCCGACCTCGGAGACGAAGTCGGCGTCGGCCACGGCCACGAAGCGGGTGGCCGGGCTGCGATCGCGACGTGGCGTGGTCCGAGGGGCGGCCGGGGCGGCCGGGGCGGCCGGCGTGGCGTCGGCCGTGGGCCTGGCGTCGGCGGCGGGTTCGTCATCGGGGTTCGGGTCGGCCGGATCCTTCGAAGGCTCCTCCAGCGGGCTCTTCCGGCCGAGCCAGGCGCTCTCGAGCTCGCCTTCGACGGCCACCGCGATCGGATACGAGGCGGTCGCCGGGGCGGCGTCCTTCCTGTCGGGCGCGGGCGTCACGTCGATGCCGGCCTGCGGGTCCATCGGGACCAGCCACGACTGACCGGAGCTGGACAGCACCGCCTGGGTGCGGGTCTTCTCGCCGATCTTGCGCACGGTGAAGGCGCCGGGCCACAGGAAGGCGACCTCGGACACGCTGTCCACCATGGTGTGCCCCGAGGGCTTCTCGACGCGCACGAAGTACGGATACGGCACCTCGTCGATGACCATCAGGCCTGGCTGGATCTCGCGCGGCAGCGGATAGGGGATGTGCTTCTGGTCGGCCAGGAGCTTGTCCTCCAGGGTGATGCCCCACTTGCCCAGGACCCCCTCGAGGCCGGAGCGCATGCTCTTGATCATCAGTTTGTTCTGCTGCAGCGCGGCCATGTCGAGCTTGCCGGGATCCAGCAGCAGGACCATGCGGCCGCCGAGCATCATGTACTGGTCGATGGCGAAGGCGGCCTTCTCGGAAAGGTCCTCCGGGCGCACGACCAGCAGCACGTCCACGTCCAGCGGCGGCTCGCCCGAGCTCAGATCCACCTGCTTGACGTTGTACTCCTCGCCCAGCAGGTTCTCGAGCAGGGCGAACTCGTTGGGCGGACGACGGCCCATCTGCATCATCATCGGATCCATCTGCGGCGTCGGCGCGACCAGGCCCAGCGTGCGCGAGAAGCCCGGCAGCACGCGCTTGAGCGCCGCATTGACCTTCTCGGTCACGCCGCTCTTGGAGACCTCCTGCAGCTGGGTGAACAGCGGGAACGCCACCTTGCGCGAGCCGTGCTCGACCTCGACCATGAACAGTTGCGCGTCGGCCGTGGCGTCCTTCTCCTCGAACTGGACCTTCGTCTTGAACTTGCCGATGAGATCCTCGACGGACTCCCGCAGCTTCTGCGCGGCCTCCTCGATCTCCTTCTTCTTGTCCTCGGGCAGGCCCGTGACGTCGGCGGGCAGCTTGTAGTACGTGATCTTCACGGGCGAGCTCACCTGGGCGATGACGCTGTCGAGGCTGACGAAGGAGGTCGACACCTTGCGGATGCCGCGCGTCAGGATGGCCTCGAGGTCCTTGAGCTTCACCTGCAGCTCGTTGTTGACCTCCTCGACGTCGATGAGATCCTCCATCTGGTACTTGATGTTCTGGTCGCCCATGCGCACGACGATGTGGAAGAAGATGCTCTTGACCTCCTTCTTGTACTTGCTCTCCAGGGGCACGGGCACCGGCCGGAGGTTGAACTCCTCGTACAACTGGCTCAGGCGCTTGTCCGAGCGCGGATCCTCCATGTGCACGATCACCTTGCCGCCGGACTCGGCCTGGTAGATGTCAAGCGTGTCCTGGATCTTGGGCAGCAGCGGGCGCAGCAGCTTGTGGGTGTTGGTCGAGAACAGCGCGATGATCTCGACGCGGTCGGGCAGCTCCCTGAGCACCTTCCGCGTCGGGGCGGACAGGCTGTGCTCCTTGTACTGGGTCAGATCCAGGCGGGCGCCGGTCCAGGGCTGGACGATGGCGTTGAAGACGAGCAGGTTGGCGCCGGCCAGCAGGACGAACAGCCATGTGTTGAGCAGATCGGAGAGTTTCCTTTTCATGAGCGTTTCCCCCCTACAGCCATTTCCTGTGGCGCAGCACGGCCACGTTGAGCATCACGAAGAACGCCGTGATGGAGACGTAGTACAGCAGGTCCCTCAGGTCCAGCACGCCGCGGGCGATGGACGAGAAGCGCGAGCCCAGGCCCAGGCGGGTGAGCATCAGCACCACCTGCGGGTTCTCCATGCGGTCGAGGAAGAACGGCTCGCCGATGAAGTACAGCAGGCCGGCCACGAAGAACGTCAGGAACGCCGCCTCGATCTGGGTGCGCGTCATGGCCGACAGGAACAGGCCGATGGACACGTAGGCCGATCCCAGCAGGATCGCGGCGATGTAGCCGCCCAGCACCGGGCCCCAGTCGAGGTTTCCCATGGACTCGGCCATGATCGGGTACGGCAGCGTGATCACCAGCGCCAGCAGCAGCACGCCCAGGCAGGCAGCGGCCTTGCCCAGCGCCAGCACCGGCAGGCTCACCGGCAGGCTGAACAACTGGTCGGCGGTGCCCGTGGACCGCTCCTCGGCCCAGGACCGCATGGTCAGAAGCGGCGTGATCATCAGGAAGAGCAGCGGCATGCCCGCGAACAGCGGCCGCACCGAGGCCTCGTTGCGCAGCCAGAACTGGTCGAAGAACAGCCAGGCCACCAGCAGGGCGAAGCCGCCCAGGATGATGTAGGCCACCGGCGAGTAGAAGAACCCGGCGCTCTCCTTCTTCCAGACGACCACGAACGAGCGCCAGGCCGACGGCCCGGGGTGATGCGCAGCGGTCTCCGCCTTCTTCACCTTGATCCTGCCGGCGGGCCTGGGTTCGATCTTCATGGTCGCCTCGGGATCGGCCTGTCCGGCGACCGTGCCGGCCTCCGTGGAGGACACGTCGCCCTCTTTGGCGGGCACGCCAGCCTCTTCGGTTTCTTCCGGGGCTTTGGATTTGGAATCTTTTTCCGTCATCTCAAACTCCTTTGCAGGGTCCTCGACCGTGCGCGCCTCACGCGCCGGTGCCGCTTTTCCGGGTGAACTGCAGGAACAGGTCCTCGAAGGTCACGGTGCCCGGCCCCAGGTAGAGCAGGCTCCAGTCCCTGGCCTTGCAGGCGGCCGAGACGGCCATCGCCAGCTCGTCGAGGGTGCAGCCCTCGGGCTTGAGGTGCACCTCCACGCCGTCGGACGTGCCGAGGCGGTGGGAGCCGATCAGTTTCGCCTTGTCGAAATGTTCGAAGTGGGCCAGGATCTCCGGATCCGGGCCGATCACGCGGGCGAACACGGAGTCCTGGTGGAGCAGCAGCGCCGCGCTCTCGTCGGTGACGATGCGCCCCTCGTGGATGATCAGCACACGGTTGCAGGTGGCCTCGACCTCGGAGAGGATGTGGGAGGACAGCAGCACCGTGTGCTCGCGGCCGTAGTCCTTGATCAGGTTGCGAATCTCGATGATCTGCAGCGGATCCAGGCCGGTGTAGGGTTCGTCGAGGATGAGCACCTCGGGCTCGTGGATCAGCGCCTGCGCCAGGCCCACGCGCTGCCGGTAGCCCTTGGAGAGGTGCCCGATCGAGCGCGGCAGGTACTTCACGATGCCGCACTGCCGGGCGACCCGGTCGATGGCCTCGCTCAGCCGCGCGCCGGACAGGCCGCGCACCTCGCCCATGAACTTCAGGTACTCCCGCACCCGCATGTCGCGGTACAGCGGGGCGCTCTCGGCGAGGTAGCCGATGCGGCGCTGGATCTCGATCTCGTCGGTGGCGACGTCGAACCCGGCGACCTTCACCGTGCCGCTCTCCGGGAACAGGTTGCAGGTGAGGATCTTGATCGTGGTGGTCTTGCCGGCCCCGTTGGGCCCGAGGAACCCCACGACCTCGCCGCGGTCCATGTGGAAATGGACCGAGTCGAGGGCCCGGAAGGAACCATAGTGCTTGGTCAGGTTTTCTACGTGAATCACGATGCTCTCCTTTGCAGACCGTCTGGGTCCGCCCCCGGAAGCGGGGTCGGAACGACCCCCCGAACCGGGGAAGGCGCCTTTTCATTCCCGAAGACCCTCTGAAGCGGGTGTCTCCGCGAACCGGTGTGGCGGGCGCGCATTATAAGATTGTTTTTCATAATGGCAACCCTGATCATGTCGGACTGGTCGGACTGGTCGGACTGGTCGGACTGGTCGGACTGGTCGGACTGGTCGGACTGGTCAGACTGGTCAGACTGGTCAGACTGGTCAGACTGGTCAGACTGTCCGAGGGCCGCCTCTTCTCTTCCTCTTTGCTTTCCCTTGCGTTTTTTTTCGGGTCGGGCGAAGGTGTGCCGATGCTCCGACGAGTCCATCTTTATTCCCTCGCCTTTGCCATGCTCTGGATTTCCGCCTGCGGTCCCGACAAACAGGAGGATCCCGGATGGCTCCCCCGCACCGAAAGCGCGGCCGCGATCCGCGACTATCATCATGCGCTGGCGACCCTGGCCCGCACCTCCCCGGCGGAGGCCTGCCGGCTGGGCTTCTTCGGCATCGGCGAACTGATCCTGGCCGCCCAGGAGCTGATTCCGGGGCACCAGGCCCAGTTGTTCGGCAACTTCGGCATCGCCTGCGACAACCCCCGCGTCAACCCCGACTGCGCCGCCCGGCTCTTCGAGGTGCTCCACGAGACCTTCGCGGCCTGCGCCGCCGTCTCGCCCGAAACGGCCGCGTGGGGACGCCGCTTCCTGCGCTGGCAGGGACGGCTCAAGGAGAGCTGGGATCGCGAGCACTTCGAGGAGGCCGTCGCCCTGCTCGGATCGCCCATGGAGCGCCTGACCCGCGTCGAGGACTACCGCTACTACACCCTGGACAACCACCTCGTGTTCCGCACGGCGGCCTTCCTGCGCAAGCTGCTGGCCGACACGCGTCGCGACCCCCACCCGCTGTCGGTGTGGCACTGGGAGAAGCTGGCCAGGGCCGACGTCGCCTGGGAGCGCCTGGAGCTGCCCCTGTTCCCGGCCCTGCCCACCGACGACGGCGCGGACACCGACGTGCCCTCCTACTCCAAGGCGGCCGTCGAGAACATCGTCTGGCCCGTGATCCGCATGGATCCCTTCGGCGCCGCCGAAGCCG
>PHBF01000439.1 GCA_002841905.1 Deltaproteobacteria bacterium HGW-Deltaproteobacteria-17 | reverse complement strand
GATGCCGAAATCGATGATCTTGGCATTCTCGACCCGGCCCTCGCGCAGGATCACGTTGTCGGGCGAGAGATCGCGGTGCACCACGCCCGCGCGATGCGCCACCTCGAGCCCGTCGGCCAGCCGCCGCAGCAGCGTCATCACCTCCGCCTCCGACAGCGGATCGCTTTCCATCCGGTCGCCGAGCGGCACGCCCTCGACATATTCCATCACCAGACAGGGCCGGGCGATCTCGGGGTCGATGGTGAACACCTCGTAGCGCACGATCGCATCATGCGAGATGCGCCGCAGCACGGTTGATTCCTTCTGGAACAGCGACAGAATCTTCTCGTCATGGGCCAGCGCAGGCAGCACGATCTTGATCGCCACCGCCTCGCCGTTGTGGATGTTGACGCCGCGATAGACCTCGCCCATGCCGCCTTCGCCGAGGAGCTTGATCAGCCGGTAGCGATTGTCGAGCACCATGCCGACACGACTGTTCTCGTTGGTCGAGCCCGCTTCGAGCAGCTTGGTGCCGTCCTTGGCGCAGAACGTGACGTTGTCATCATACGATGCATTACAGGCCGGACATGACTTCATACTGAGTACCTCGCGCGCGGGCCGACTCCGGTTTCCGTCGGTCGACCTTCCGGCGGCCGCCCGGCCGTCGGTGAATTGCGGGCCCCGCGGTGTACGGCGAAAACGGCGAAAAATTTCCCGGTTGCATCCTCGCCCACACCCCAGGTCTCCTCGGGTGGAGTTGAACCCCGCGGGAATGTAGCATGGAACAGGCCCAACTTCAAATGGACAACGTGTTTTTCTAAGTTTGCCGAGTGATTTTTCCTGACTTGCTTTTTTGGGCGGATTTGACCATGCTGCCCGTGACGAAGCGAGGTCCGGATGAACCTTTGGCTGCTGACTTGGCTGTTTTCCTTCCCGCTCGCGGCGCCCGCGCCCGCGCCCATCCCTATGGGCATGAAGGAGATATGGCAAATTGTAAAAAACAAATCGCCCGACGCGGACCGGGCCCGCTTCCAGCTCGCCCGGGCCCAGGCCCTGGTCAAGGGCTCGAACCTCCTGTGGCTCCCACGTATTTCATACTCTGTCCAAGGGGCCCCTTCGCCGACGTACCGTTGCACCGTCCCCGAGGCCTGGATGCCCTCGACGCTGCCCGCGGGCATGAGCGAGCAGGAGTTCCGCGAGACCTTCTGCGTGGGCACCGACCGGGACGACTCGATCACCCTCAACCTCGACGGCTACGCCCTGCGCTTCGAGGTCAAGGCCGTGCTGCCGCTGTACACCTTCGGCAAGCTCGACTACGCCAGGGCCCAGGCCCGGGCCGCCAGGGATGCCGCCCGCGCGGGTTCGGAACTGACCCGGCAGAAACTGTGGCTCACCGTGCGGCGGGCGTACTTCGCCCGGCGGGCCTACCTGGAGTCTCGCAGGCTGTCCGACCGCGCCCGCAGGCTCCTCGACGAGGCCGGCGCCAAGGCCGAGGCGTACGAGGAAGAAGGCAAAATCAGCCCCACGGATCTTCTGCGCTTCAGGCTCGGCGAGAACGAGTTCTCCCAGCGGCAACTGGAGCTGGAGCGGCTCGGTGAACTGACCGCGGCGACCCTGCATTACCTGGTCGGGAGGCCCGTCGAGGTGCGCGAGGCCGATCCCTGGGAGGTCGACACCACCCGGCCCGATCCGGTGGAGCGGCTCGTGGCCGGCGCCATCGAACGCCGCCCCGAGCTGCGGCTGCTGTCGGCCGCGCGCGCGGCCGCCGTGGCGCAGGCGGGGCTCGCCCGGGCGCGGATGCTCCCCGACCTGGGGCTGTTCGTGCGCTACCGGCTCTCCATGAGCAACTCCGACAACCCGACCAGCGCCTATGCCAACGACCCGCTGCACGGCAACACCCTGGCCTTCG
>PHBF01000438.1 GCA_002841905.1 Deltaproteobacteria bacterium HGW-Deltaproteobacteria-17 | reverse complement strand
ATCGCTCGCCCGCGCCAGGTAATCCTCGCCGCCACCTGCCTCGCCAACCAGGGTCGAGAGGGTATCGGAGAAAGTCACATCCACCGCCGGACAGGCGCGAAGGCCGAGGCTGACCACGGGTTCGCTCAAAGATACGCCTGCAGCCGAGAGGTCGACCAGGAAGAAGGACAAGCCCCCGCGTCCCTCGACGGCCGCCGGGACCAATGCATGCCTGGCGACATTCCCGAGCACCAGGTAGCCCAACTTGCCCGAAAGCGCGTAGTGGCCGTCGACCGCGCGAGCGCGGATCGGGTTCTTCACCTGGCCGGGCGCGATATAGGACGGAAAGGCGAGCAGGGAGCCGGTGAAATCGGTGGCGTCGCCGATGAGCCCGGCCAGCAGCTCCTTCGCCTTCGCGTTGCGCATCACTTCCTGCGCCAGGACCGTCGTGAATATCACGCCCGCGAGGCTGGCGTCGGTCCGGGAGATGTCTCCCAGGACGGTGGCCAGGCCGGTGATGCCCTGCGCCGAACCGCCCATCTCTTCCGGCAACATGATGCCGGTGAATCCCAACTCGTGCGTCTTTTCAAGGATCGCGGAAAAAAGCGGCGCGAACGGATACGAGTCACGCTCGACCCTTCCGTCAACGAGTTCCTTGGCGGCGAAATCCAGCGCCGCGCGTTCCAGCAGCTTCAGTTCCTCCGTCACGGTTATCATCCTCGTCACCCCCTAATCCTCAAAGGCCTGGGCCTGCGGATAGCCCCGTCCTACCAGGCACTTGAAGAGGTTGAGCCGGTTCAGCTGGTTCGTCCCCTCGTATATCTGCAGCAGCTTGGAGTCCCGCAGGTGCTTCTCCGTCCGCATGTCGTGCCGCAGCCCGTCCTGGCCCATGAGCTCGAGCGCCAGCTGGCAGTTGCGGACGCCGGCGTCAGTGGCCGTGAATTTGGAGAGGGAAGCCCAACCCGACGTGCATTGGTAATCCTCCGCCTTCTGCCAGTCGAACATGATCTTGCGGAAGAGCCAGGTCGTCAGCCCCAGGTTCATGAAAGGCTGGATGAACTTATCGATGATGGGGGCCGGCATGTACTTTAGGTAGTAGAAGACCGGCTTGAACTGCAGGGCCTTGAACATGCCGTACATGCCGTTCGCGTAGTTCGTCTCGACGTAGCTCATGCGGGAGACGGCCACGTTCTTGTACATCTCCGCCAGCGCGCACTGAGCCCATTCGTGGTTGATGAGGAGCTTGCCGTCGACTTCGGTCTCGGCCGCGTACTTCAGCGCTTCCTCGTAGGCGCCTCGCGCCACGCCGGTGCCGAAGCCGCCGACTCCGGCGCGGGAGCCGGATACCACGTAGTCGACGACCTGCATGGTGGTCTCTTTCATGGAGCGCTTCTGCTTCTTCGCCTGATTTAGATCGAAGCAGACCAGGTCGTCCGATATGAAGCAGTCGTCGAAGATGAGCTCGCTCGCCGGGCAGCCCTTTTGGCCCATCTTGTGTTCGGTGCGCCCGAAGGAAAATCCGGGCGTCCCGTTCTTCACGGCCAGCATGACCATGCTCTCCGCCGGGTTGTCGAGGTCGGCGTAAGCGCAGAGCATGTGCCACTTCGACACGTGGCCGTTGGAGATGAATATCTTACGGCCGTTGACGACGTAGCCGCCTTCGACCCTGCGGGCGTGCGTGCTCACCTGCGCGCGCGCTACCAGCTCGACTTCCTCAACGTCGGTGCCGGCTCCGGGCTCGGTGATGGCCAGCGAGATGAGGCAGGGGTCGCCCGTCTTCTCACCTTCGGCGGTGTCACGCATGACCTGGTTCATCAGCCGCATGTTCCAAGAGGCACATATGGTCGCTACTCCCAGGTAGTGGACGCCGATCAGGTTCGCCATGCCGGTGCACTGGGAGGCGAGTTCCTCCCTGGCGTAG
>PHBF01000437.1 GCA_002841905.1 Deltaproteobacteria bacterium HGW-Deltaproteobacteria-17 | reverse complement strand
CGGATCGCTCCACATGGCCGCGCCGTCGGGCGAGTTCAGCACCAGCACCGCCAGCAGCACCGTGCCGCCCACGGCCACGATGAACTGCACCAGGTCCGTCCAGGCCACGCCGAAGAGCCCGGAGATGGTCGAGTAGATCAGCGCCAGCACCGACAGGCCGATGACCACGACGCCCTCCTGCCAGGGCATGTGGAAGAACGACGGCCACAGGGACGACAGCACGCCGCACGCCTCCGGCGAAAGCATCTCCGACAGGGGCAGCACGGCCGCGGCGACCTTGGCCATGCCCAGCATGACCCAGCCCATGGTCAGCGCGTTGAGGGCGATGCCGATGACCACCGCCTTGAGCCCGCGCAGCACGGCCGCGTCGCGCCCTGCGTACCGCAGCTCGATCACGGCCGCGTCGGTGAGCACGCCCGTGCGCCGCCAGAGCCGCGCAAACAGCACGCCCACGAGCACGTGCCCGATGAGCATGTTCCACCACAGCCAGTTGCCGTAGATGCCCTCCGTGCGCACCAGCTCCGTCACCGCCAGCGGGGTGTCGGCGGCGAACGTGGTCGCGGCCATGGAGATGCCCAGCAGCCACCACGGCATGGAGCGGTTTCCCAGGTAGTAGCTCTCGAGGTTCTTTCCCGCCCTGCGGTTGAAGAAGACGCTGATGGCCACGGCCAGGAGCAGGTAGCCCAGGATGATCCCGTAGTCCAGTGCGGTCATGATCGGGGATCCGCAGGCGCCAGGAGGCGCCGGTCATATACGATGATACCGGCAGTGAGCCGCCGGGGTGGCGGCGGTGGGGGCCCCCCGACCGAGTGCGAATGCATCGGCGGGGGTGTCCGCCGACAGGACCCCAAGGCGAACGAGGATCCGCGGAACTGGCCACCGCTGAGAAAGCCTATCAGCGCGCTCTTCATTCGTGACGGCTCCGGAGTTCCAAGACGGCGCCTACTTCCCCTTCTTGTCCCCGAAGAACTTCTGGAAGGGGTTGTCGCTGCCCTGGGACTTCGATCCCTGCTGGTGCCGCGGATTCCCGCCGCCGCGATCGTCGCGGGGCCGCTGATGGGGCTGGGGCTTCGCGTTGGGGCCACGGCCGCGGTCCTCGCGCGGGCCTTCGGGGCGCCCCTGGGGCCGCGCCCCGGCCTGGCGGTCCCCCGGGCCCGGCTCCGTGCAGGCCTTGATCGACAGCGCGATGCGGCGCCGCTGCACGTCCAGGCCGATGACCTTGACGGTGACCTTGAGGCCCGGCCGGACCACGGTCATCGGGTCCTTGACGAACGTGTGCGACAGTTCGCTGACGTGGACCAGGCCGTCCTGGTGGACGCCGATGTCGACGAACGCGCCGAAGGCGGTGACGTTGGTGACGATGCCCGTGAGGATCATGCCCTCCTCCAGGTCCTCGAACTCGCGGATGTCCTCGCGGAAGCCGGCCGTCTCGAAGGCGCGGCGCGGGTCGCGGCCGGGTTTCTGCAGCTCCGCGACGATGTCCGAGAGCGTGAACTGGCCGATCTCGTCGGTGACGTAGCGGTCCAGCGGGATCTTCGCGACCAGGTCGGGGTTGCCGACCAGCTCCTTCACGTCGACGCCCAGGTCGCGGGCCATGCGCTCGACGAGCTCGTAGCGCTCGGGGTGCACCGCCGAGGCGTCCAGGGGGTGCCGGCCCTCGCGCACGCGCACGAAGCCCGCGCACTGCTCGAAGGCCTTGGGGCCCAGCCGCGGCACCTTCAGCAGCTCCTTGCGGGTGTCGAAGGGGCCGTGCTCGTCGCGGTAGGCGACGATGGACTTGGCCAGCTTCTCGCCCAGGCCCGAGACGTACTGCAGCAGGCTGTGGCTGGCGGTGTTGAGCTCCACGCCCACCGAGTTCACGCAGCTCTCCACGACGTCGTCGAGGGCGCGGCGCAGGCGGGG
>PHBF01000436.1 GCA_002841905.1 Deltaproteobacteria bacterium HGW-Deltaproteobacteria-17 | reverse complement strand
GCCGCTGCGGTAGTTCACGCCGAGCGCGATGGTGGCCGCGCCGGGCCAGAGCTCGGCGAAGCGCGCGAAGGAGCGGGGCTCGGCGCCCCGGAAGCCGTAGATGGCCTGGGCGTCGTCGCCGACGACGCACAGATCACACTCGCGCGATCGCGGGGGCGCGAGGCGTTGAAGCAGTTCAATCTGGCCGCGGTCGATGTCCTGGAACTCGTCCACCACGATGCGCCTGATCTCCTGACGGAGGATGGCGCCGACGACGGGATGTTCGTCGAGGAGGCGGAGGGGGAGCGTGAGGCAGTCGTCGTAGCTCAGGGCGCCGCGCCGGAGGCAGGCGCGCTCGTAGAGGGTCATCAGGCGGGCGCAGTCGGCGAACAACCTGTGTTTGAAGGACTCGGCTTGGCGCGCTTCGTCCGTGAGTGAATAGGCGTCGTCGCGCAGGCGGCGGGCCCAGGTGTCGGCGAAGGTCTGGGCGTCGGCGGAGGTTCGGGCGGCGCGGCGGCAACGGGAGAGGAACTCGCGGAAGGCCGCGACGGGGGCGTCGGGGCCGGAGGGGGCGAGTTCGCGGAGGAGGGCGTGGTCGTGGATGAGGGCGCGAAGGAGTCGGCGGGACTGGGCGGAGTCGATGATGTCGCGTTCGCGGGGGAGTCCGAGCATGTCGCCGAAACGGGTGAGGAGGGAATACCCGAAGCCGTGGAAGGTCGAGGCGTGAATGCGGTCGGCGACCGTGGGGCCGACGGACTCGGCGAGGCGGAGACGGATTTCCTCGGCGGCCTTGCGGCTGAAGGTCAGGGCGAGCAGCGATTCAGGCTCGGTGCCCTGGTCGAGGAGGCGGCGCAGGCGCGCGATGATGACGCGGGTCTTGCCCGTGCCGGGGCCGGCGAGGACGATCAGGGGGCCCGAATCATGAAGCGCGGCGCGGCGCTGGGCCTCGTTGAGGGCGTCCATCGGGTCGCTGGCGCCGGGGGGGAGCATGGCGCCAGTGTACGACGGAGCGGATTCCGTCATGCCAGCGCGATGGCCCAGGAAGGATCAGTCCGGCATCTTCGTGCCCGAGATCGCTTTGGAATCGAGGTAGTCCAGCACGGCTGAGGACTTGGGTGGTTGGGACTCCGGCGCCGCCGGGGCCTCTTCGCCGTCGAGGGGCGGCACGGCCATAGGAGGGTCGGGAGCGCCGACCGTTCGCCTGGAGCGATCGACCAGTTCATCGTCCGTGATGATCCAGGGCGGATCGGGGATGCCCTCGGTCCAGTAGCGATAGCGAGAGGTGCGATTGATGACAACACCGTCTTCGTACGACTGCTGCTGTTCACGCAGCACCTGACGAAATGTCGCCTTTTCGATGTAGTGACGCTCGTGAGTCTGGAACCCACCCTCGAGGTTCGGATTCCAGTAGATGACGAAGCAATCCATGCCTTCCATGGACTGATCCGGCTCACGCACACCTTCTGCCAGACGCTGCTGGAGGAAACTCGCATATTCGCTGGCTGGGCCCACCAGCGAAGCCGTCCCACCGCCCCAGTTGCAATCCAGGGGATAGGAGTTTGGCGATACCGCCTCGCCGTCTGGTCCCTGGGCAGCATAGAAATACCGTTTGAAGTCACGAACGACCGATCCGTCGTCGGCCTTCTTCCAATCGGGCCGCACTTCGACGATCTGGCCGTCGTTGCTCGCATATGCGCCGAGAAAGGCGCCATCCCCCTTGAACGCGACAGTTTTGAACCTTCCGGGCGCCATGATCTGCCAGTACCGCACCGCCGCCGGAGGATGATCCTGCACACTCTCTCGTTCCAGACGCAGCTTCATGGTCGTTCTGAGTGTGTCGGCGACCCTTTGAGCAATTTGTGCGGCCGTGAGCTCACTCTGCGGCGTGAGCGCGAGCGCGGCCTGAATCTCGTTGATAATTCTTTTTGAA
>PHBF01000435.1 GCA_002841905.1 Deltaproteobacteria bacterium HGW-Deltaproteobacteria-17 | reverse complement strand
CCGTGCCGAGCATGTGTACATCCACAAGACCGTGGCGATCAAGCTGCTGCGCCCCGAGATCACGGCGTCCCCCGAGGCGGTGCAGCGCTTTCATCAGGAGGCGCGCACGGCCTCCTCGATCGGGCACCGCAACATCGTGTCCATCGAGGACTTCGGCAAGCTCGGCAACGGCGTGGTCTACCTGGCCATGGAGTACCTCGACGGCATCCCGCTGAACCGGCTGATCGCGAAGGGCCCCCTCGACAACGCCCGCGCCCTGGGCCTGGTGGTGCAGATCGCCGAGGGGCTGCGCGCGGCCCACGCCCGGGACGTCATCCACCGGGACATGAAGCCCGAGAACGTGTTCATCCTGCCCGGGGAGGGTGGCGGCGAGCTCGTGAAGATCCTCGACTTCGGCATCGCCAAGATGAACGCCTCCGGGGCCGGTGGCGCCAACCTCACCCGCACGGGCGCCATCTTCGGGACCCCCCACTACATGTCGCCCGAGCAGGCGATGGGCACCGCGGTGGACGGCCGCGCCGACATCTACTCGATGGGCGTGCTGATGTTCGAACTGTTCACCGGACGCGTGCCGTTCAAGGCCGAGTCGTTCCTGGGCATCCTCACGCAGCACGTCTACGAGCAGCCGCCACGCCCCTGCTCGATCCGTCCCGACCTGCCCGCGGTGATCGAGGCGATCATCCTCAAGGCCATGTCCAAGGAGCCGGCCCGGCGCCAGCAGGACATGGACGGCCTGATCGCGGAACTTCAGTCGGCCCGGGCCGTGGTCAGCTCGGGTGAACCCCCCGCGGTCCTCCCCGGGGACTGGCCTGCCGCGGCCTCCGGCCTCCGGCTGACGGGCGAGCCGCCCACCATCCCTCCGGCCCGGGAAACCGTCGATCAGCCGCCCCCGCTGACGCTCCACGCCCATGACACCGCAGGCCAGCCGGCGCCCCTGACGCTCCACGCCCATGACGCCGCCGACCAGCCCGGGCCCCTGACGCTCCATCCCCGGGACACTGCAGGCCAGCCTGAGCCTCTGACGTTGCGCGCCGGCCCCGTGGCCGACGGCCCCCGGGCAGGCTCCGACGCCAAAGACGGCTCCGACACCAAGGCCGGCTCCGACACCCCAGCATCGACCGGCCCAGGCACCGATGCAGCCACCGGCTCCGTCGAAGCCGGCACCGGCTCCGCCGAACGACCGGTCCTGACCCCCAGGCTGGATCACCTCCAGGACCTCTTCCATCCGCCCGCGCCCAGGGTCCGGCGCCGGAAGTCCTCCCACCCGCTCGTGTACCTGCTCATCGGCGTGTTCGTCGGCCTGGTGCTGGTGGGCGCCGGCGTCCTGGCCCTCTGGCGTCCGTGGGAGCGCGCCGGCGACCGTCCGAAGCCGGCCCGCGGGTCCCAGCCGGGCCGCGCAGGTGGCGGTGATCCGAAGTACACTTACGACTGTCCGGACCTGCAGCGCCCCGTGACCGGCTTCATCGCGGACTCCTTCGCGACGATCCGCGAGGACAGCCGCCTCGTGTGGAACGCCGAATGTCCCGAAGGCGCCAAGTGCCGCCTCCAGAGCGGCCCGGTGGTCGTGCGTGACACCGTCATGTTCGGGAGCTATCAGGGAAAGGTGTTCGCCCTGAACGCCGGCGATCTGTCCAGGAAGTGGCAGGCCGAGGTCGAGGGCGAGGTCTACGCCTCCCCCCTGGCCTGGGACGACGTCCTCGTCGTGGCCTCCAAGGACAAGCGGATCCGCATCTTCGCCACCGCCGACGGCACCCGGCTCGCCGAGTACGAGAAGGCCGCCGAGTACTTCACCGCCGCGCCGTTCTTCTCCGTGGATTCGGTCTGGATCCCCGGCTGGGACCACTCCTTCCACCGGCTCCAGCGGCAGGGCGCAGGCTTCTCCTACACCCCCAAAAAGGTCGGCGTGCGG
>PHBF01000434.1 GCA_002841905.1 Deltaproteobacteria bacterium HGW-Deltaproteobacteria-17 | reverse complement strand
CCCGAGCGTCGCTCAGAAGCGGAGGCACGATGCCGACGCCTGAAGAGAAGGCCCGCGAACTGATCGACGCCAAGCTCGCGGCGTGCGGCTGGGTCGTGCAGACCTACCGTGAGATGAACCTCGGCGCCGGCCCCGGCCTCGCTGTCACCGAGTTCCCGGGCGCGCACGGACCGGCCGACTACCTGCTCTACGTCGACGGCAAGGCGATCGGCGTCGTCGAGGCCAAGCCCGTCGGCCACACCCTCAAGGGCGTCGAGGGACAGTCGGCCAGTTACAGCGAAGGGCTTCCCGCCACGCTGCCCGCCTGGCGACGCCCGCTGCCGTTCCAGTACGAGTCCACGGGCGAGGTCACGCAGTTCACGAACTGGATGGAGCCACACGCGCGCAGCCGCGACACCTTTGCGTTCCACCGCCCCGAAACGCTGCGCGAGATGGTGCAGGAGGACAAGCCCGTTCGCGGCTGGCTGCGCGAGATGCCGCCCGTGCCGGAGGCAGGCCTCTGGCCCAAGCAGCACATCGCCATCCAGAATCTGGAGAAGTCGCTCCACCGTGGTAAGCCCAAAGCCCTGATTCAGATGGCGACCGGCTCGGGCAAGACATTCACCGCAGCCAACATCGCCTACCGGCTGATCAAGCACGGCCACGCCCGCCGCGTCTGCTTCCTTGTCGACCGGACCAACCTCGGCACGCAGACTCTGAAGGAGTTCCAGCAGTTCCAGCCGCCCGAGGAGCGGCACACGTTCGACAAGCTCTACAACATCGCCTTCCCGCAGCGAAACCGGTTCGACCCCATCAACCGCGTCGTCATCACCACCATCCAGCGTCTCTATTCGGTGCTCACCGGTCAGGCGGACCTCCCCGACGAGGATGAAGAGCGATCCGCTTTTGAGGGCCCCGGCGCGTTCAAGAAGCCGCCGCTTCCGATCGCGTACAACGCCGCCATTCCGCCCGAGTTCTTCGATGTGATCATCGTCGATGAGTGCCATCGCTCCATCTACAGCGTATGGGGCGATGTCCTCAAGTACTTCGACGCGTTCCTCATCGGCCTCACCGCTACGCCCAGCAAGCAGACCATCGGCTTCTTCGATCAGAACCTCGTGATGGAGTACACGCACGAGCAGGCGGTCGCCGACCGCGTGAACGTGCCGTACGACGTCTACGAGATCAAGACGCGGATCACCGCTCAGGGCTCGAAGGTCGATGCGGGCTTCTACGTCGGCAGGCGCAGCCGCAAGACCCGAAGGGAGCGTCAAGAGGAGCTGGATCAGGATCTTCAGTACGGCTCCGACGAACTCGATCGTGCCGTGGTCGCCGAAGGACAGATCCGCACCATCACCCAGACCTTCCGCGATCGGCTCTTCACCGACATCTTCCCCGGCCGCACCGAGGTGCCGAAGACCATCATCTTCGCCAAGGACGACTCCCACGCCGACGACATCGTCCGCATCGTCCGCGAGGAGTTCGGCAAGGGCAATGACTTCTGTCAGAAGATCACCTACCGCACGGGCACGATGCGGCTCACCCGCAAGGTCCCGGACCCGACGGCGCCCGGAGGCGAGCGTGAGGAAGCGTACTACGAGAAGATCAAGGGAAAGACGGGCGAGGATGTGCTCGGCGCCTTCCGCAACTCGTTCAACCCTCGCATCGCCGTCACGGTGGACATGATCGCCACCGGCACTGATGTGAAGCCCGTCGAGATCGTCTTCTTCATGCGCTCGATCAAGAGCGCCAATTACTTCGAGCAGATGAAGGGCCGCGGCGTGCGCGTCATGCCCGCCGACGCCATCAAGGGCGTCACCCCCGACGCCCGCAGCAAGACCCGTTTCGTCATCGTCGACGCCGTCGGCGTCTGCGAGCAGTGCAAGAGCGAGAAGGGGCCGCTCGACCGCGAGCCGACCAAGACGCTCAA
>PHBF01000433.1 GCA_002841905.1 Deltaproteobacteria bacterium HGW-Deltaproteobacteria-17 | reverse complement strand
AACGACGAACTTGCCGGTCGCCACGAAAGCGATGGCCACAAAGGCCGCCTTCAGGACGGTACGGCTGACCTTGTTGATGATCCAGGTCAGAATGCGCTGGTAGATTGTCCGTCCCTGTTCGACCAGGGTCACGATGTTGGTCAATCCCGGTTCGGTCAAGACCACGCTGGCCGCGCCCTTGGCGACATCGGTCGCGCTGCTGACGGCGATGCCGACTTCGGCCTGGCGTAGGGCGGGCGCATCGTTGACCCCATCGCCCGTCATGCCGGTCACGTGCCCCGCGGCCTGCAGGTGCTGCACCACGATATATTTGTCCTCCGGGTACACCTCGGCAAACCCATCCACCCCTGCCAGCAGATTGGCATCGGCCTTGCCGGTCTTGGCGTCCGCGGCTTTCAGGTCGGCCATGCGCCGGATGTTGACCAAGCCGACCCCCTGTGCGATTTCGCTCGCCACCGCCAACGCATCGCCGGTGAGCATCTTTACCGAAACACCAAGCTTCCGCAGTTCGGCGATTAGCTGTCGGGCATCCGGCCGGGGTGGATCGTACAAAGTCGCCAAGCCGACCAGTTCGGGCGTGCCGGTCTCGGAGCCGCGCGCTACCGCCAGCGTGCGATAACCTTTCAGCGCGGATTCGGCGACACGCGCCTCCAGCGCTTCGATCGCCGAGGGCTGGAGTCCGCAGGCGGCGGCGACGGTGCGCACGGCGCCCTTCATCACCCGCAGCCGCTGCCCATCCTGTTCGATCACGGCTTCTGTGCGTCGGTTTGTTGCGTCGAAGGGCACGAAGGAGATGGGGGTAAGCGCAAGTACGCCGTCGAAGACATGTCGTTCTTTTGCGGCGGCGAGGAACGCCAGGTCGATCGGATCCTGGTTGGCCTCCTGTGACGCCAGGGCCGCGGTAAACAGCACATCCGCTTCAGTCGCCTGCGCCAGCGGGATCACACCGGTCACGGCCATCCGGTTCAGCGTGATCGTGCCGGTCTTGTCCACGCACAGCACGTCCATCGTCGCGGCATCCTCCGCGGCGCTGAGGCGCGTGACCAGCACGCCGCCTTTCGCCAGTTCCTTGGCTCCGACGGCCATGCTGACCGTGAACATCACGGGAAGGGCGACCGGCACCGCACTCATCAACAGCACGAGCAGGAGCGGCGCCATTTCGAGAAGCGGCATGCCACGAATCAGCGACATCACAAAGACCACGCCGAGCAGTGTGCCGACGATGACGAAGAGCCAGCGCACCACCTTGGCTACCACCGCTTCGATATGAAGCCGCGGACGTGCCTGCTGCACCAGTTCCGTGGTGCGTCCAAAGTAGGTCTGCGCGCCCGTCAGCATGACCACGCCGTTGCTCTCTCCCCGGCGCACGATGGACCCCGACGAAAGCACGTTGCCTGGCGTCTTGTCGACATCCATGGATTCGCCGGTGAGCGCCGACTGGTCGACGCTCAACGCACCGTTCAAGAGTTTGACGTCCGCCGGGACGATATCGCCGCCGCGTACGCGGATGATGTCGCCGGGGACCAGTTCGCGCGAGGCAATGACCTGCCACTCGGTCTCGCGCAGGACACGCGCGGTGACCCGCAGGCGCTGCCGGAGCGTTTCGACGACGCCGGCAGCGCGTCGCTCCTGCATCAAGCTCAACACGGCATTGACCACCAGTAGCGCACTCACCACGGCAAGGTCCGAGTATTTACCCAGAACGGCCGACAGGATCATGATCAGCTCCAGCATCCACGCCGACACGCCCCAGAACTTTCCGAGGAACTGGCGTACCGGGCGGCTCTTCTGCTCCGCCACTTCGTTGTAGCCGTACTCCTTGCGGCTGGTGCTTAGGAACGCCCTGGAGAATGCGCTGAAATATGTTCCGGAAGGCGGGGAGATAACACTCCGCATCTACTCCGATGACTGTTGC
>PHBF01000432.1 GCA_002841905.1 Deltaproteobacteria bacterium HGW-Deltaproteobacteria-17 | reverse complement strand
CCTCCCTCCCGGTCACGGTGTACCAGTTCAACCCCTACGACTTCGTGCTCGGCGGCGTGAACTCCTACACCAACGACGCCTCGCTGCTGCTGCCCCAGCAGGTGCTCTCGACCAACTACCTGGTCATGGCCCGGCCCACCTGGGTCATGGGCGACACCACCTTCGGCGACGACTCGACCTCGCCGGGCGTGGTGACCATCGTCGCCACCGAGGACAACACGTCGGTGCTCGTGCAGGCCCGCTCCCACGTGGCCGGCGGCACGGGCGTGCCCGCGCTCACCCCCGGTGGCTCCAACTCCTTCGCGATGAACCGCGGGGACCAGCTCCAGCTCTTCTCCCGCAGCGACCTCAGCGCCGGCTCCTGTCCCTCCGGCCCCGGCTCGGCGACCTCCTCCGACGGCTCCAACACCTACTGCAACCCGGGCAACGCCTACGATCTGACCGGCATGATGATCACCTCCACGGCCCCCATCGCCGTCTGGGGCGGCCACAACTGCACGTTCATCCCCTACAACTCGTGGGCCTGCGACCACCTCGAGGAGCAGATGTTCCCGCTGGAGACCTGGGGCAAGCGCTTCATGGTCGGCCAGACCCGCCAGATCACGGCCGGCAACAGCGAGGCCAACATGATCCGCATCCTGGCCGCCGAGAACAACACCAACATCTCCTTCAACCCGGCCTCGGTCGCCGCGCCCCTGACCCTGCAGATGGGCGAGTACGTCGAGTTCATGCCCGCCCCCAACACCCACTTCGAGGTCACCTCCACGGGGCCGATCATGATCGGCAAGTTCACCGTGGGACAGGACTACGCCGGCAACCCCACCGGCGACCCGGCGTTCGGCCTGGTGGTCCCCCAGGAGCAGTACCGCTCCGAGTACAACTTCACCACGCCGCCCTCCATGACCAACAACTTCGTCAACGTCATCGCCATGATCCCCACTGACTCCACCGACTACATCGTGCTCGACGACACGCCGATCACCATCAACGACTACATCCCCATCGGCTCCACCGGCTACGGCGTGGCCCAGATCGACGTCACCAGCACCGGCACCGGCGGCGCCCACCGCATCGCCGCCCCCAACCCCACGATCCGCTTCGGCATCGAGGTCTACGGCTACGCCGCCTACACCTCCTACCTGTATCCGGGCGGCCTCGACCTCGAGTACATCAACCCCGTCGACTAGGACGCCGACCATCACTGACGATCCGTCAGTTCACGGGAAATCCAGGGGACCGTAGATCCATGGGCAATTCCATAATCTTTGCTTTTTTCACGATTTGGGGTTGACAGACGCGGGCAGTCTTGTGTATCAAAATTTATACAGGCCATTTTGGCCGTTTCAAAAACGACCCTTCAACCCGGAGAACTCCAGCCATGAAACGTTCTTTCTCCCTGTTTGCCATTATTTTATTGCTCGCGGGCGCCTGCGACAACAACGTGAAGAGCAAGGGGTCCTGCGGCGACCGCATCCTGGATCCGGGCGAGGAGTGCGACGGGGACCTGCTCACCCTGTCCACCTGCAGCGACCTGGGGTATTACGAGCAGAACGGCGCGCTGACCTGCCGTTCGGACTGCAAGATCGACGTGTCGACCTGCTCGGGGCGCTGCGGCGACAACGTCTTCCAGTCGGAGTTCGAGGAGTGCGAGGGGAACAACCTCGCCAACGAGACCTGCCAGAGCCGCGGGCAGGGGCTGGGGACGCTGGCCTGCACGGACACCTGTTCCTTCGACCTCTCCGGGTGCGCGGCCCAGTCCTGCGGCGACGGGGTCATCACCGTCCCCATCGAGGACTGCGAGGGCACCGACCTGGGCGGCGCCACCTGCCTGAGCCTGGGGTACCACGGGGGGCAGCTGCTCTGCTCCGACGCCTGCGACTTCGACAAGACCGCCGGCCTGACCTTCGGGCGCTGCG
>PHBF01000431.1 GCA_002841905.1 Deltaproteobacteria bacterium HGW-Deltaproteobacteria-17 | reverse complement strand
CGGGAATCGCGCCGGAGGCGACGACAGCGGCTTTGAAATTGGCTTCGCCCAAGGGGGAAAAGCGCCCCCGGAACCCCCGGCGCATCCGCTGGCCCGGGCGGCAGTTCCATGCTCATGGACACCCCGCCCACACCGCCGGCCTCACCAAAGCCCGCCAAAGCCCCAACCCCCACGACAACCCCCACAGCGACCCCCACGGCGACCACCAAGAAAACTCCCGCGCCCATGCCCGCCGCAGCGCCGACGCCCGCCGCCAAGCCGGCGCTTCCACCCGCCAAGGCCCCCGCCGACCCCGACGCCGACACCGCCGGTGACCTCGGCACGCTCCCCCAAAGCCTCAGCAGCGGCGAGAGCAGCATCTTCGACTTCGACTTCGACCTCGACGACGAGGATCGGCCGACGCTGTAATCCGATTGCGCGGCAAATCTCGCATTCCCGTGTGCCACTGTGGCTTGTCCACCAGTGCTCCCGTATTTCCGTGCCACCAGGATTGTGTTATTCGGAGATCCCAGCGGGGAGTTCAGGCGCTCGTCAGGGGAGGATGGGGTCGGCGGCGCCGAGCAATCCCGAGGGCCGAGAGGAGCGGGCGCCGCGGAGGAGGCGGGCCTTGCGGAGATACTCGACGACGGCGGTGATGAAGGTGGCGTGGGACCAGGTGAGGGGGCTGACGCTCAGGGGATCGCCGGTGTGGGGATCGAGCTGCTCGGCCAGGACGCCCGAGGGAAGGGCCCGGTCGGCGGTCCAGGTGAGGATGTCGAGGGCGGGGGCGAGGTCGGCCTCGGTGGCGGCCTGCTCGATGAGCCGCCGGGCGTTCCAGAGGGTGCAGATGATCCAGGGGTTGCCCGGGACGCGGGCCGTGTCCTCGCGCTCGACCTGGTGGTAGTAGTCGTTGTGGTAGCGGGCGACGCCCCCGATGGCGGTTTTGACGGCGAGGCTTGCGAAGACGGTGTCGAGCTCGGCCTTGAGCATCGGGTCGTCGTGATCGAGGGCGCCGAAGGCGGAGAGAGCGTGGTTGGCGGCGTCGGGGGTCATGTCGAGGGTGTAGCGGCCGTCCCTGGCGAGGGTGGCCAGACGGGCGAAGCGCTTCTCGGCGGGGTTCCAGAGGTGGGCCTTGAGCGCGGCGAGGGTGGAGTCGGCGCCCTCCTTGAAGGCCTCGGCGTGCTCGTGGTCGCCGAAGTCGGTGGCGAAGAGGGCCGCCGCCCGCAGCGCCGCGATCACGGCGGCGACCGTGAAGGTGTGGACCCCTCTTCGTTCCTCCCAGAGATCCCACGAGGGCTTGGGCAGGCCGCTGGGGTCGCGGTAGTTCAGCATCCAGGTGGCGGGGGTGATGACGAGGGTGTTGTAGAGGGGCTTGATGAACTCGACATCGCGGAAGGCCTCGAAGTGTCGGCGCAGCGCCCAGAGAACCAGCGCGGTTTCGTCCTCCTGGATCGGGAGGGCGGCGGCGCCCTCGATCATCCAGGGATGCCAGGAGGAGGCGAGCTTTCCGGCGGGCGTGTACTTGTGCATGAAGTACCCGTTGCGCGTGACGACGCGGGCGCAGAACTCGAAGAAGGCGCGGGAGAGTTCGCTGTGGCCCGTCTGGATCAGCGCATCGGCAACGAGCGCGCCGTCGCGGGGCCAGCAGTAGGAGTAGTGGTCGCCCGCGAAGTGCGTGATGTCCGAGTCGTTGGCCGCGATGATGGCGCCCCGGTTGTCGATCTGTGTCCGGAGAATCAGCTGGCTGCGATGGAAGAGGTCCAGCACCTTCGCGGGCAGTGGATCGGCGGCCTCGGGGACGCGGCGGACCCACAGCCGCCAGTAGGACTCCGTCCGGCTGAGGTACTTGTCGGGGCCGCGTTCGAAGATCGAGCGCGAGATCTTCCGCACTCCGTCGTAGGAGGAGCCGCAGGCCAGCCACATCGTGACATACGATT
>PHBF01000430.1 GCA_002841905.1 Deltaproteobacteria bacterium HGW-Deltaproteobacteria-17 | reverse complement strand
TGCAAGCCGGAAGAGATGGACGCGGAAGACCCGCTCTTCATCCTCTACACCAGCGGCAGCACCGGGAAGCCCAAGGGCGTGCTCCATACCACCGCGGGATACCTGCTCCACACCGCGCTCACGCACAAGTGGATATTCGACATCCACGAGAACGACGTCTGGTGGTGCACCGCGGACATCGGTTGGGTCACCGGCCACAGCTACATCGTTTACGGACCGCTGGCCAACGGCTTCACGCAGGTCATGTTCGAGGGCGTTCCCACCTATCCCAAGGCTGACCGCTTCTGGGAAGTCGTCGAGAAGTACAAGGTGACCTGCTTCTACACCGCCCCTACCGTCATCCGCTCGCTCATGCGGCTCGGTGACGAATGGACGAAGACCCGCGACCTCTCCTCACTGCGCGTCCTCGGTTCGGTGGGCGAGCCCATCAACCCGGAAGTGTGGCTGTGGTATTACGACAATATCGGCAGCGGCAAGTGCCCCATCGTGGATACGTGGTGGCAGACCGAGACCGGCGGCATCCTCATCACGCCTCTCGCGGGCGCGACGCCGATGAAGCCCGGCTCCGCGAGCTTCCCGTTCTTCGGCGTGGACCCGATAGTCCTCGGCCAGGACGGCAAGGAATGCGCGACGGACGAGAGCGGCTTCCTCTGCATCAAGAATCCGTGGCCCGGCATGATGCGCACGGTCTATCGCAACCACGAGCTGTTCCTCAACACCTACTGGAGCATGTTCCCCGGCGTGTACGTGACCGGTGACGGTTGCCGCGTGGACGACGAGGGCTTCTACTGGCTGCAGGGCCGCATCGACGACGTCATCAACGTCTCGGGCCATCGCCTTGGCACCGCCGAGGTCGAGAGCGCGCTGGTAAGCCATGCGTACGTATCGGAAGCCGCCGTGGTGGGAATGCCGCACGACATCAAGGGACAGGGCATCTACGCCTACGTGACGCTGAAGAGCGAATACGAGGGCGAGAACGAAGATGACGTCCGCAAGCTCCTCGTGCAGCACACCCGCAAGGAGATCGGGCCCATCGCGACGCCCGACATCATCCACTTCACGCCGGCGCTGCCCAAGACCCGCAGCGGCAAGATCATGCGGCGCGTGCTCCGCAAGATCGCTGAAGGAACCTCTGATTCGCTGGGCGACGTCTCCACCCTCGCCGACCCCGGCGTGGTCGACGTCTTGATCGAGGGCAACAAGCGCTTGACCGGCGACGCTTAGGCCGGATGACCATACTGGTAAAGAGGGTAATGTAAAGGAGATTGATGCATGGAAGACGCAAAGCTGGCTAATCCAGCAGTTCTCGGGCTCACCTGCTTCGGCATGACCACCATCTTGCTGAACCTGCATAACGCGGGTCTCTTCAAGCAGGATGCCCCCATCCTCGCGATGGGGATATTCCTGGGCGGTCTCGTCCAGATCATGGCGGGCGCGATGGAGTTCAAGAAGGGCAACACCTTCGGCATGACCGCCTTCAGCGCCTACGGCGCCTTCTGGTTGACGCTGGTCTTCATCATAATGGTGAAGCCCAACGTGATGAGCAACCTGGGCCTCGACCCGAGCGCTCGCGGTTTTGCCTGGTACCTCCTGCTGTGGGGGCTCTTCACGGCTTGTATGTTCGTGGGAACGCTCAAGGCTAACCGCGTACTGCAGGCTGTCTTCGCGCAGCTGTTCGTGCTGTTTATCCTTCTGGCGGTCCACTTCGCCTACTTCACCAAGGCCGGATCTTCCGGTGCCGTCCTGAAGACGGCGGGCATCGTCGGGATACTGACGGGCGCGAGCGCCATCTACCTGGCGATCGCCGAGTTGCTGAACGAGATGTACGGCAAAGTGGTGCTCCCCATCGGCCCTATGGCCGGCGCCAACAAGAATCCGGGCGACCTGTACGAGGAAGCCTCGGCGTAACTCACAATAAAAAAAG
>PHBF01000429.1 GCA_002841905.1 Deltaproteobacteria bacterium HGW-Deltaproteobacteria-17 | reverse complement strand
CGGGCGTCTGGACGCCTCCGGTCAAGGGGGACACCATGACCACCGGCGGCGGCTCCTGTTCCTCGAACCCCGGTGCCGGTTCCTCCGGGCTCGGTTTCCTAGGACTGTTGATGGTCACCGGCGCCTTCCTCCTTTCCCGCGGCCGCAGGTTGTCGCGGCTCCTTCACCCCAGGGCGCCCGTCCTTGGCGCTCTCGTGGCCGTGTTTCTGCTCTCCTCCTGCCAGTGGGCCGAGTACTCCCTCGAATCGCCGGGCATCAAGGTCGTTCCCGACGCCGAGGTGATACCGGACGCCGAGCCGGACGCCGATGCCGATGTGGTGACCTGCATACCGGCCGAGGAGACCTGTGACGGCGAGGACAACGACTGCAATGGGGTCGTCGACGATTATTGGACGCCCACCGACTCCGGTGGCCTGGGTCACTTCTCCGACGATCCGTTCAACTGCGGCCACTGCGGCAACATCTGCGCCTATATCCACGCTCAGGCGGTCTGCGAAGACGGCCAGTGTGTCATGGGGGACTGTCATCCCAACTGGTATGACTTCGATGATCGGGACGAGAACGGCTGCGAAACCTCGTGCCTGATCTCCTCAGGGGGGCAGGAAATCTGCGACGGCACGGACAACGACTGCAACGGCGTCGCCGACGACCCTTGGGTGCCCATCGCCGAGGGCGGTCAGGACGGCTTCATGACCGACGCGAACAACTGCGGCGAGTGCGGCCGAATCTGCGCCTTTCCGAACGGACAGGGCTCCTGCGTCGGAGGGCTCTGCACCCTCTCGGGCTGCAACGAAAACTATGTGGACACCGACGGTCTTCCTTCCAACGGGTGCGAATGCATCGTTTCGGCCCCTGATGACTCCACCTGCGACGGCGTCGACAACGACTGCAGCGGCGAGATGGACGAGGACTACGCGGTCCGGCAGTGCTACACCGGCATGGGGTGCACCGACAACGGCGACGGCACCTACGCCTGCCAGGGGCAGTGCACGCCGGGCCAGACCCTGTGCACCGGGGGGCGCGAGCAGTGCCAGAACCAGGTCGGTCCGGTCGTCGAGATCTGCGACGGGCTGGACAACGACTGCGACGGCACCGCCGACGAGGGCTTCAACCTGCAGATCGACGTGAACCATTGCGGCGTGTGCAATCATTCATGTGCGGCCAACGCGCCGCCCAACATGCGCAGCATCGGCTGCGCGTCCGGCACCTGCTCCTATGTCTGTCGCACGGGGTTCTATGATCTCGACCCCGGTGTGCCGGGCTGTGAGTATGCCTGTGTTCCCACCAACGGAGGCATCGAGCGGTGTGACGACGCGGTGGACAACGACTGCGACGGTGAGATTGACGAGTACAACGCGCTGACCGATCTGAACAACTGCGGCTCCTGCGGGTACAGTTGCCAGGCCAATGCGCCGTCCAACATGGACGCGGTGAGCTGCACAGCCGGCTCCTGCAACTATGTCTGCGCGCCATCTTATTACGATTATGACCCTGTCACGCCAGGATGCGAGACCTTCTGCCAGGTCAGCAACGGTGGCATCGAGGCCTGCGACGCCCTGGACAACGACTGCAACGGCGTCATCGACGAGACCTTCGACAAGGCCACCGATCTGCTCAACTGTGGTGCATGCAATTATCGCTGCGCCGACAATCAGCCGCAGTTCATGGAGGCGGTCTCCTGCGTGGCCGGCAATTGCCAGTTCCAGTGCCTGCCAGGCCACTACAACTACGACGGATTGCTGTCCAACGGCTGCGAGTACGCGTGCACGGTGACCAACGGGGGCGTGGAGATCTGCGACAATATCGACAACGACTGCAACGGCACCATCGACGTGAACACCGATGGCACCTCGATCTTCCAGGGTTGCTACACCGGCCCGGTGGGGACCGAGGACGTGGGATTGTGCCATGGCGGCACGCAGCAGTGCTT
>PHBF01000428.1 GCA_002841905.1 Deltaproteobacteria bacterium HGW-Deltaproteobacteria-17 | reverse complement strand
CCCGGGTTCCAGCGTCTGGAGATCCCCTTCCTGATCGAGCTCGACCGGGAAGGCCGGTTTCTGGGTTTGCACGACACACGGGAGAAGGTGGGGAAGAAGTTGATTGGCCGTGCCTTCCAGGTTCCACAGGAGCAGAGCCGTACAGGCAGCAAAGGCTGGATGAAGGCCAATTTGCTGTGGGATCACGCAGGATATGTGCTGGGCGTGCCGAAGTCCGAAGAAACCAAGGATCAGGAGATGGCCAGACGGCAGCATGGCACCTTCTGCGCCGACGCGTCCGCCCTGGCCGACCGTTTCAAGGAGGATGCCGGTATCCAGGCGGTATGGCGATTCCTGCAGAAGGATGACTTTCAGGAGGTGTTGTCACACCCCCTCTGGAAGGAATGCGAAAAGATCGCCGGATGCCGGCTGAGCTTCCGACTGCAGGGGTCGACGGAACTCGTCTGCGCGAGCGCTGCGTTGCGTGCCTATGTGGCCGAGAAGGATGCCGGTGGCGGTGAGGACTCCGAAGGGGGTGAGGCCTCCGGAGATGCGATGGAAGGACTCTGCCTGGTCACCGGACTGCGGGGGCCCCTGGCGAGGGTTCATCTCCGCACGCCGGTGCCGGGGGGGAACAGCAGCGGCAAGCTCGTCGGTTTCCAGCGCAGCAGCGGTTACGACTCCTACGGAAAGGAGCAGAGTTTCAATGCGCCGGTCTCCAAGCTGGCCGCATTCCAGTACGCCCAGGTGCTCAATGCCTTGCTTGGAAAGCAGTCGAACAACAAGTTCAGCCTGGCCGACGCCACGGTGGTCTTCTGGGGAGCCGAGCCGAACGATCTGGAGGACTTCCTTGCCGACATCCTGAAGGAGCCCAGCAAGGAGAGTCCTGAAGCCTCGGCCCGAGCCCTGAAGGCGTTGTACCGGTCTCCGGAGACCGGGGCGCCTCCCCTCGACGAGGATTTGACCAGGTTCTACATCCTTGGACTTTCACCCAACGCGGCGCGTATCTCCGTGCGGTTCTGGTATGCCGGGACGGTGGGGGAGATTGCCCGCAACATCCGGCTTCACTTCGACGACCTGGAGCTGGTTCATGGTTCACGGCAGCCGGAGCACCTGTCCCTCTTCAGGTTGCTGGTCTCCATCGCACCCCAGGGCAAGTCGGAGAACATCCCTCCGAATCTCGCCGGCGAGTTGATGCGGGCCATCCTGCAGGGAACACCCTACCCTCGCGCCCTCCTGGGGGCCGTCCTGCGCGAGCGATTCCAGATCGAGGCGACCATCTACTACCAGCAGACCTCGCGCATCGATTGGAAGGAGGTCGCCGAGAGCGACCTCGTCGGCATCTCCAGCATCACCTCCACGGTGCCCGAAGCCTACCGGCTCATCCGCAAGATAAAGACGCTCGGGAACATCCCGGTGGTATTGGGGGGAGTGCACTCCACTTTCGTGCCGGACGAAGGGTTGGAACAAGGAGCTGATTACGTGGTCCGCGGTGAGGGCGAGGAGACGCTCAGCCAGCTCGTATCGCACCTGAACGGAGACGGCCCGGCGCTTGCTGAGATCGCCGGCCTCACCTATCGCGAGGGCGAAACGACGGTCCACAACCCGGATCGCCCGCGAGTCGAGAACCTCAGCGCGCTCCCCTGGCCTGACCTGACCCTGGTTCGCAATTTCGAGAAGTTCCGCATCGTGCCCGTGCTGACATCGCGCGGCTGCCCCTTTGACTGCAATTTCTGCTCGGTAACCCAGATGTTCGGACGCCGCTACCGCTTCCGCGACAACGACGACGTGATGGCCGAACTGCGATCCCTCTATGCCTTGCACCCGAAGAAGACCTTCTTCTTCTACGACGATAACTTCACCGCCAACCGCGAACGGACCAAGGACCTGATGGAGCGCATGCTGGCGGAGGGCATCACGCCGCATTGGACCGCGCAAGCCAGGGTCGACCTGGC
>PHBF01000031.1 GCA_002841905.1 Deltaproteobacteria bacterium HGW-Deltaproteobacteria-17 | reverse complement strand
CTTCGCGCAGCATGAGTTTTCGGCACCCTACCTGCTGGGCTCGTCGGACTGCGAGAGCTGGCGGGTCGACGAGCTGCTGGCCTTCGAGCCCGACGCGGCGGCGGACCTCGCGCGCCTGCCCCTGGGCTACACCGAGTCCACGGGCGCCCCCGCGCTGCGCGCCGCCGTGGCGGGCCTTTACACGCAGGTCGACGCCGGCGAGGTGCTGGTGCACGCGGGCGCGGGCGAGGCCATCTTCAACTTCATGAACGTCGCGCTGGCGCCCGGGGACCACGTGGTGGTGCACGAACCGTGCTACCAGTCCCTGGCCGAGGTGGCCCGCGGCATCGGCGCACAGGTCACGCCGTGGCGGGGCCGCCCGGAGTCCGGCTGGGCGCTGTCCCTCGAGGACCTCGAACGCGCGCTCACCCCCGGCACACGCTGGGTGGTGGTGAACTTCCCCCACAACCCCACCGGCTTTCTGCCGTCGCGGGCCTTCCTCGAGGAGCTGGTCGGCCTGTCCCGGAGGCACGGGTTCCGCCTGTTCTGCGACGAGGTCTACCGCGGCCTGGAGCAGGATCCTGCCGACCGCCTGCCCGCGGCCGCGGATCTGGACGAGCGCGCGGTCTCCCTGGGGGTGATGTCCAAGTCGCTGGGCCTGGCCGGGCTGCGCATCGGCTGGATCGCCTCCCGCGACCCCGCCCTGCTGGCGGAGCTGGCGCGCTTCAAGGACTACACCACCATCTGCAACGCCGCGCCCTCGGAGTTCCTGGCCACGCTGGCGCTGCGCCACGCCGACGCGATCCTGGCCAGGAACCTGGGCATCGTGAGGGACAACCTGGCGCGGCTGGACGCGTTCTTCGCCGACCACGCCGACCGCTTCGCGTGGACCCGCCCCGTCGCCGGCCCCATCGCGTTTCCCCGCCTGCGCGGCGGGCCCGACGCCGACGCCTTCTGCGCGGACCTGGTCGACCGGGCGGGCGTCATGCTGCTGCCGGGATCCCTGTACGGCCCGGAATATGCTGACTCCTTCCGCCTCGGCTTCGGCCGCCGCAACCTCCCCGAGGCGCTGTCGCGCCTGGAGTCCCACCTGAAGCAGGGCTGATTCACGGAACGACCGCCCCAGCTACGGGACGCAAAGGCCGAGGCCCTCGGGCAGGGAGTCGGGATAGGTCTGGCAGGCGCCTGCCGTGCAGGGGTTGGCAGGGTCGCACAGGCGGTTGCAGGTGTCGGGCGCGGGGCCGTAGTTGGCGCAGACGTGGCCCGGGGTGCAGGTGGCGAAGTTGTCGCAGGCCTCGCCGGGCCCGACCGTGCCCGGGATCAGGCACATCGCGTGGAAGTCCGCCAGGGCGAAGAGGATGCAGCCCCGCCCGTCGGGACACCCCGTGTCGGCGACCGGATCGCAGTCGGACAGGGGCAGGCACAGGTGCATCGACGACCCGATGGTCAGGTTGAACACACAGGAGATGTCCTCCGGGCACACGTCGTGGGCCTCCGTGCACAGGGGCATGCACGCGGAGGTGTGGCCCCAGAACAGGCAGGTGGAGCCCTTCGGACAGAGGCGCCCCTCCAGGCAGGGACCGTAGAAGGGCGCGTCCCCGAAGTCCGTGTCCGCCGTGCAGACCGGGATCATGAAGCCGTTGAAGGCGCAGGTGTAACCCGCATCGCAGGACTCCGGATCATCGTAGAAGACGTGGTCGCTGGAGCACGCCCCCCCGGCGCAGCCGGGCGCGGCGTCGCAGTCCGGGTCGAAGCAGTCGGTCAGCCCGTCGCCGTCGTCGTCGACGAGGTTGAGGCACACCTCCGCCGGCGTCCGGCAGGCCTCGTCCGCGTGGCAGTCGACGTCGTCGCAGTCGATCAGCCCGTCGCCGTCGTCGTCGACGAGGTTGTCACACACCTCGGACGGGACGTCGTGCTTCTTCGGGTCGTCCCGGGAGGGGCAGCCCGCCAGCAGCAGGGGGAAGAGCAGCGCGAGGGAGGGGAAAAGCGGCGCGCGCCTCATGGGCGCTCCACGGGTGCGGAGACGGGCTCGGGCCAGGGGCGGCCCAGGCGGGACGTGGTCTCGCGCAGGAGCGACTCCGGGCGGTCCACCGACTCCAGCACGTAGCGCGCCAGCCACCGCCGCCGCGCCTCCGGCGACAGGTCACCGGACCGGCCCAGCCGCTGACGGACCCGGCCGCAGATCGAGGTGAGCGCGATGCCGGCCGACACGGAGAGGTTCAGGCTCTGGGTCAGCCCCCACATCGGGATGGTGAAGGACGCGTCGGCCAGATCCACGGCCTCCTGGGAGAGCCCGAGCCGCTCGTTGCCGAACCACAGGGCGCAGGCGGCCGGGACCTCGAGGGACTCGAGGGGCACGGGGGCGCGCCGGAAGGAGACGTGGTCGTTCCCGATGTCGGTCTGCGGCGCCACGGCGGCGAGGTGGGTGAGCCCCAGCGGCGCGAAGAACTCCCGCGCCTTCTCGAAGGCGTCGAACTCCCGCACGCTCATCCAGCGCTCGGCGCCGATGGTGATCTTGTGGGACAGGTGCCGCCCCCCCTTGCCGGGGAGCCCGTCCTTGACGGGCGCGGTCTGGATGAACACGACGTTGAGCAGCCCCAGGGCCTCGGCCGTGCGGACCAGCGCCGCGCCGTTGTGGGGGTCGTAGAGGTTCTCGACCACGAGCCAGACGTTCTCCAGGCGCGCCTCGACGGCGGCCTCGAAGCGCCGGACGCGATCGTCCTGCAGGAAGGGGGACAGCAGCTCGAGGATGGCCTCGGCGCCGAACGTGTGGAGCAGGGTGTTGCGGGAGAGGCTCATGGGTGGTGGACTTTCAGCCGGAGGGTGCGGGTCAGAAGTTCGACACGTGGATCGGCAGGTCGAAGGCGCCGCCGACCTGGCCCGCCCCCAGCTGGCCGAAGGCGTTGCTCCCCCAGCACCGGAGGGTGCCGTCGGACAAGAGGGCGCAGACGTGCTCCCCGCCGACGGTGACGGCCACCGCCGTGGTCAGGTTGCCGACGGCCAGGGGCGATGAGGAGTCCACGGAGGTGTTGTTGCCCAGCTGGCCGCTGCTGTTGCGTCCCCAGCAGCGCAGCTCGCCGGTCGTGAGCACGGCGCAGGCGAAGTCGCCGCCGACGGACACGGAGACGACGCCCGACAGGCCGGGGACCTGGGTGGGGACGAACCGGGAGGTCGTGGTGCCGTCGCCGAGCTGGCCGAAGGTGTTGCGCCCCCAGCAGTACACCTCGCCGCTGAAGTTGACCGCGCAGGTGAACTGGCCGCCGGCGGAGACCTGCCTGGGGCCGTTGGTGATGCTGACGAACTGGGGCTCGTTCTGCTGTGTCGGGGGTCCTCCGTTGCCGAGCTGGCCGAAATCGTTGGCCCCCCAGCAGTAGAGGCTGGCGTCGGCGATGGCGCAGGCATGATCGAGGCCCGCGGAGAGATCCTCGAAGAACATGATGTTCTTGACCGCGCGCGGCGTGCGGTAGTTGATCTGGTTGCCGGTGCCGAGCTGGCCGACGTTGTTGTCCCCCCAGCAGTAACCGACCCCGTCCATGAAGAAGGCGCAGGAGAAGTTGCTCCCGGCGGTCACATGGAGGGTGGCCGAGTCCTCGGGCAGGTTGTTGACGGGCGTGGGCACCAGGCTGGGGATCGTGGTGTTGTTGCCGAGCTGGCCGCGGGCGTTGTCGCCCCAGCAATGGGCGCCCTGCACCATCGAGACCATCGACGTCGCGCAGGTGTGGAGCCCGCCCGCATCAATCCCGGTGAAGGTCACGCCGCCGCTGACGGCGGCCGGGACATTGACGTCGGCGGTCAGCCCGTTGCCGAGCTGGCCCGAGGCGCCCGCGCCCCAGCAGTAGGCGTCACCGGTGTGGAGCACCGCGCAGGTGTGCCGGTCTCCCGCGGAGACGGCCACGACCTGCCGGCACGCCGAGGTGTCGAAGAGGCAGCCCGCCCCGCAGGCCAGCGGTCCGTACCCCACGCCGAAACTGAGGCAGGTCTGTCCGTTGAGGTCGGTGCCCTCGCAGTCCTCGGCGCTGGTGATGATGCCGTCTCCGCAGGTGGACGTGCACTGGGAGGGCTCCCCCTGGCAGTCCCAACCGGGGTTCACCTGGCAGTCGTAGCTGCAGCCGGGGGAGGGACGCGCACCGGGGTCGCAGGTCTCTCCGGGCTCGAGGTTCCCGTCACCGCAGGTGGAGATGCAGCCGGCTTCGTCGAACGTGCAGTCGTCGCCGCAGACGACGGTCCCGCCGCCGTGATACCCCAGGCTCTCGCAGGTGGGAGGCGCGTCACCGAGGTCGTCGGTGTCGCACGCCTCGACCTGGTCGTCGATGACGCCGTTGCCGCAGGAGGACGACCCCGAACACGAGGACGTGTCGAACTCGCACCCGGCGGTGCAGGCCAGCGTCCCGGAGGAGAAACCAAGGGATTCACAGGTGGCGCCGCCGAGCTCGGTCCCGTCGCAGTCCTCGACGCCGGCCAGGATCTGACCGTCGCCGCAGGGATCGGTGTTGAAGCAGAGCCCGGTGTTGAACGTGCAGTCGGCGTTGCAGGAGAGCACGCCGGCGAGATACCCCACGTCGCTGCAGGACTTCCCGCCCAGATCCGTGCCGTCGCAGTCCTCCTCCCCCTCCTGCGTCTGGTCGCCGCATGAGGAGGCCCCCGGGCCGTCGGGGATGTCCATCACCAGCCGACAGCTGGCCAGGCCCGTCAGGAGCAGGAGACTCAAGGCCACGAACGAGATCCGTGGAAGGGTCTTCATCATGACCTCCTAGAAATCCAGAGAGAAGGAGAGATAGCAGCCGGCGCCGTCACAGGAGGGGAGCAGCGCCACGGGGGCGGTCTTTCCCTCGACGCGCACGGGCGCCTTCAGATGCATGACCGTGGCGACGGTGACGGCGACCCCGGCGATGACCGCCCCGGCGAGGGAGACGTCGGTGATGTTCATGAACGTCCTGGCGGAGTCACGGTCGGCCGTGTCCCAGTCCTTTTTCCAGGCATCGTTGTAGGAGAGGGCCTGGGTGCCGGCCCACACGGTCACGGCCGTGAGGACCACGGTGGTGCCCACGCCGGTCCAGAACCACCACTTGGAGGTCAGGCCGGCCTCGCCGGGAGCCACCGGCGCCGGCCCGGGCGCGGTCTTTCCGGGGTCAGGCTTCACGCCCTCGGGGGGCTCCTTCGCCTGGCGCTCCTTCTCGAGGAGGGCCTTCTCCTCGGCTTCCATGCGAAGCCGATCATCCTCCGCCTGCTTGGCCTTCTTCAAACCGTCCACCCACTGACGGACCTCCTGCGCGACGGCGGCCTTCTTGCTCTGGGGCAGATCCTGGATTTTGGGCAGGGCCTCGAGGAATTTTTCGTAATACAGCAGCGCCTGTTCGTGGTGGTTGAGCAGCCGGTGGCACTGTCCGAGGTTGAACCAGATCTTGGGATCCGGGATGGTCTCGAAGGCCTTCTCGAACTGCGCGATGGCCTCCTCGTACTTCTGCTGTTCGTAGAGCACCACCGCCGCGTTCTTGAAGGCATCGAAGAGCTTCTTGTTCTTCGACTGGGAGAAGGCCACAGCCCCCCCGCCGGGGACCGCGAACGACAGCATCTGGAGCAGGACGGCCAGCAGGAGGATGGCGGGGATTCTACAGTAGGCTGTTGCCGATTTTTTCATTCGTGGGTCCTTTCATGGTGGGCACCGGCACGACCTTCATGACCGGAGGCGTGACGTCTGTGTCCACGGGTGGCCGGGGCCGGGGCGCGACCGGCTCCGGCGTCGGCTCCGGCTCGAGCTTGAGGCTCACCTGCTGCGGTCCGGCGGCGGCATCGACGGTCCACTTCTTGTCCGCCGGGAGGAACCCCTTCGCGACAGCGACCAGGTGCACGACCGTGCCCGGCTCGACCTCGAAGTCCAGGGGCCCGGTCGCCGCGGGTTTTTCCTGATCGCCGATCCGCACCGTGACCATCGCGGAGGCGGGGACGGTCTCGACCTGGACACGAATCTTCTTCTTTTCAGGCTCGACGGGCTTGGAGACGACGGGCCTGGGCTCCGGCTTCGGCTCCGGATCGGGGGTCGCGACAGGGACCGGCGCCGGCTTGCCCCCGCCGGATGTGTCGGTGTCACGGGTGAAATACCAGGCCGCGACGGCGCCCGCCAGGATCAGCACCACGATCACCCCCAGGGCCCTCGCCCGTCCGGAGCCGGACTTGCGCTCACCCACGAAGCTGCCGCCGCCGATGACGCTGCTGGAGGCAGGCTCCGCGGGCAGGCCGGGATAGGTCTGGTACACCACCGGGTTCACCCCCTGCGGCGGCGGCGGCGGGTAGAAGGAGTTCGAGCCGGACTGGCTCTCCTGCGCCGGAGACAGGCTCGGGTGGGCGCCGGAGGCGGAGAGCCCGCCCGGGAGCGGCGCGGCCATGGTGCCTTCCCGGCCGGTGACCACAGGGATGATCCAATTGAAGTCCAGCCCGCCGCAGGCCGCCGAGAAGGCGTCCCAGAGATGGGAGGTGGACTGGAACCGTTCGGAGGGCTCCTTGCGCAGGCAGTTCATCACGACGCGGGCCAGCGACTCCGGGATCTGCGGGTTGACCGTCCGCAGCTCGATGGCATCATTGAGCACATGCCAGGTCACGACCTCGGGGATGTTCGTCCCGTCAATGGGGAACCGCCCGGTCAGAATTTTATAAAGGATGACTCCAAACGAGTAGATGTCGGACAGGTAGGAGATGCGGTCGTTCTGTCCGAGCGCCTGCTCCGGGCTCATGAACACCGGCGTGCCCAGCACGGCGCCGGTGGACGTGAGCATCTCGCCGTCATGCCGGATGGAGTCCTGGATCTTGGCGATGCCGAAGTCGAGGATCTTGACCACCGTCCGCATGCCCTTGCGGGCCAGGAACACATTGGATGGCTTCATGTCGCGGTGGATGATGCCGTTCTGGTGCACGACGTAGAGCGCGTCGCAGACCTGCTCGACGATGGCGTACAACTCGGCCACGGTCATCCCGCCGCGCTTCATCCGGGCCGACAGCGTCTCTCCCTGCAGATACTCCATGGTGTAGTAGGAGCGCCCGTCGGGCAGCACCCCGAAGTCGAACATCTCGATGATGCCGGGGTGCTCGAGCAGACCAATCGCGCGCGCCTCGATCTGGAAGCGTTCGACCATGCTCCGATCCTCGGTGAGGTGGCCGGCCAGGATCTTGATGGCCACGCGCTTCCCGATCTCCGGATGCTCGCCCAGATACACCGTCCCCATCGCGCCGGAACCCAGCTTCCGCTGGATGATGTAGTTCCCGATGGTGGTGCCCACGAGGGCGTCAATCATTTCCTGTCTGGCCATGCTTCTCCGATCCACGGGCGTGCGGGCCGCACCCGCCGGAATCGCCCACGATGCCGAATCGACGTTATAGAATACTCAAACGGGAGGATATGATCAAGATCATATATGTAGGGGCGCAGGACAATGACCAGATGCGGAAACTGCCTGTTTCTTCCTGGGGTGCCGCATATCCGGGAGGCCATGATCCCGTTCCGAAATCGAAATCGAAATCGAAATCGGTATCGAAATCGCACACGGAACCGGAAACGCAGGCGCCGACGCAGGACTCAGCGGAGCTGGGTCCACCAATAGACGAAACCGGCGCCGCCTGCGACCAGCAGGAGGACCAGCCCCAGCAGGAGACCGGACATCAACGGCTTTTTCTCCTTCTTTTTCATGAAGGAAATGGGCGCGACCGCCGGGGCCTGGCGCGCACCGGAGCCGACACGCTGGGCCCCAGAGTCTTCGACGCTCTGGGTGGGCACCGGGATCGACAGCAGGGGATCGTCCATGTCGGGGAGCACCGCATCGGACAACTGGGACGGTGCCGTGGCGAACCCCAGATCGATGGGGGCCGCGCCGGTCTCCTCAAAGGGGTTCTGCGCCTCGCCGAAGGAGACCAGCTGCCCCATCTCCTCCTCGATCAACTGGCGCAGGAAGCTCTCCGAGCGCGTGCCCAGGGTGGACACCGGCGCGACGATGCGGCCCTCCGTGGAGAGGACCAGGTTCGCGATGTCGCGTCGGGTGACGGCCGTGCCCTGGCTGTACAGGAAACGCGTCAGGTCGGAGGCCATGTCCGAGGCCGTCGCATAGCGCTTTTCGGGATCCCGCTCGAGGGCGCGCAGGATGATGGCCTCGAGTTGCTCGGGGACCTGCGGGTAGCGCGCCGAGATGGGCGGAATCCGGGCCTCCCGCACCTTCTGGACGGTGTCGAAGTCCGTCTCGCCAAGGAACAACCGCTCACCGGTGATCATCTCGTAGAGCATGATGCCGACCGCGAAGATGTCGGCGCGATGATCGACGGTGGCGCCCACGGTGGCCTCCGGGGAGAGGTAACTGAACTTGCCCTTGACGACGCCGGGCTCGGACTTCTCGTTGTCGACGGCCTTGGCCAGACCGAAATCGACCAACTTCACCTCGCCCTGCCGGGAGAGCAGGATATTGGGCGGGGAGATGTCCCGGTGCACGATGCCCAGGGGCTTGCCGCTCTCGGGGTGCCGCAGGTTGTGGGCGTAGTCGAGCGCCTCGCACACATCCTTGAGGATGTGCACCACGTGCGGCACCTGCAGCCGGTGTCCTTCGGCCATCTCGAGGATCACGCGTAGGTTCTGCCCCTCGACGAACTCCATGACGATGAAGAAGTGGTCCTCGGTCTTGCCGACGTCGAACACGGAGGCGATGCTTGCGTGCTGCAGGTAGAGGCTCAGCCGGGCCTCGTCCATGAACATGCGGACGAACTTGTCGTCCTTGATCAGGTGCGGCCGGATTCGCTTGATGGCGACTATTTTCTTGAACCCCTGCAGCGTCTCGACCTCGGCCTTGAAGACCTCGGCCATGCCGCCCGCGTCAAGCTTTTTGAGAATCTTGTACCTGGGGTTGCTCATGTTGGACCGCTTCTCTGGAACTGTCTGAATTCCGATTCGCCGTCGGTTTTTGTCGCACAAATGAACGACCCGTGTCAACACTCTTTTTTCAACAGGAAGCCTTGATTTTTCCAGCAGTTTCCCGTATGTTTCGCCCACCCGTCCAGGCACCGGAAAGGCTCCGCTCCCCCACCCCTGACGGGCCCCGGAGGCAAGGTCGGAACATGGATATTTTTCTCGAGTCTCTCAAGTCGTTTCTGAGCCCGGTATGGAAATATGTGGATGATGAGCGGATCTCCGAAATCCTCATCAACGGCCCCGACGACATCTGGGTCGAGATGAAGGGCCGACTGTACAAAACAAAGACCACCTTCACCCCCGACGGGCTTTTGGCCGCGGCCAGGAACATGGCCCAGTACGTGGGGCGTCCCCTCAGCGAGGAGCGGCCCCGCCTCGACGCCCGCCTGCCCGACGGCAGCCGCATCCACGTCGTCCTGCCCCCCATCGCGCGCTGCGGGACCGTGGTCTCGATCCGCAAGTTCTTCCCCGGCGGCCTGACCATCGAACAGATGGTCAAGTTCGGCTCGATCACGCCCGAGTGCGCCCGGTTCATCGAGGCCTGCGTGCTGAACAAGGAGAACATCGTCGTCTCCGGCGGCACGGGCTCGGGCAAGACCACCCTCCTCAACGTCATCTCGTCGTTCATCCCCAACGACGAGCGCATCATCACCATCGAGGACAGCGCCGAGCTGCAACTGACCCAGGATCACCTGGTCCCCCTGGAGAGCCGTCCGGCCAACGACAAGGGCAAGGGCGAGGTCAACATGCGCGACCTGCTGCACTCGAGCCTGCGCCTGCGCCCGGACCGCATCGTCATCGGCGAGGTGCGCGGCGGCGAGGCGTTCGACCTGCTGCAGGCGATGAACACCGGTCACGGCGGCTCCATGTGCACCACCCACGCCAACACGCCCAAGGAGACGCTGGCCCGCCTGGAGAGCCTGGCGCTGCTGTCTGGCGTTGAGCTGCCCCTGGTGGCCGTGCGCTCCCAGGTGGCCGCCGCGATTCACGTGGTCGTGTCCTGCGCGCGCTTCTCCGACGGCACGCGCAAGATCACCCATGTCAGCGAGGTGCTGCCGCTCAACGAGAAGGGCGAATACCGGGTGCAGGACATCTTCGTCTACAACCAGACCGCCCGCCAGGAGGACGGCAAGATCGTCGGCTACCACGTCCCGACCGGCGTCCGCCCGACGATCCAGCGCAAACTGCTGGCCAACGGTTTCACCGACATGGTGGACGATTTCTTCAACCCCGCCACCTACGGGCTGGAACCGGCGCCCTATTTTGAAACCGGAAAATAGAATCATTGCACGCCGCCGTGTGAAAATTCGCCAAATTGTGTCGTTTTTTCACAGGTCGCAGAGCGCATTTGTCTAGTTTTTCTTGAACTCACGGCCATCACCTGATCGAAACTGCTTGCGGCGCTTGAATTTTGACAATAACAGGTGTATGGCCCAGAATTTGCGTATGGCCGCGCGCTCCCCGGAGGGAGGGAATCCATGGACGGATTCCAGGAAGAGAGATCGAGCATGTCACAGAGCCAAAAAGACTATCTTGAACGCGCCTCGAAGGTGCTCGCCCGCATCGACAACTCGTATGCCTACTTCCCCGAAAACGAGACCCCGGTGTTCAACCGCGGCGAGGGAATCTATCTCTACGATCCGGACGGCGTCGAGTACCTCGACATGGTCGCGGGCTACGGCACGGTCAACCAGGGCCACACGCATCCGCACATCGTGCAGGCGCTGCTCAAGCAGGCCAACCTGCTGGCCCACACCAGCGCGACCCTGTCCAACGTGAAGGTCGAGCTCGCCGAGAAGCTGGCCGAACTGTCCCCGATCCCGGAGACGCTGGTCCACTTCGACCTCGGCGGCGCCCGCGCCACCGAAGGCGCCAAGGTGCTCGTGCGCGCCTACACCGGCAAGCCCAAGGTCATCTCCTTCTCCAACGCCTTCCACGGGCGCTCGGCCGGTTCGCTGTCGATGTACAACGCCGACCAGTTCCAGTTCCTGTACAACATCCAGAAGGACTACTACACGGCGCCGTATCCGTACTGCCGCCGCTGCCCGTTCGGCAAGAAGGACTGCGACTCCTGCTCGTGGGAGTGCCTGGGCAAGGTCCAGGACATCCTGCGCGAGAACCGCGACGTGGGCGGCATCATCGTGGAGCCGGCGCTGGGCGCACGCGGGGACATCTTCCCGCCGATGGACTTCTTCAAGCGCCTGCGCCGCATCTGCGACGAGCACGGCGTGCTGCTGATCTCCGACGAGATCCAGATGGGCATGGGCCGGCTGGGCGCCATGTTCGCGTGCGAGATGTACGGCGTCGTGCCCGACCTGATCCTGCTTGCGAAATCGCTGGCCGGCACCATGTGGCCCCTGTCGGCCATCCTCGGACGCCGGGCCATCATGAACAGCGTCCGCCCGGGCACCCTGGGCTCCACCTTCGCCGGCGCGCCCCTGGCCTGCGGCGTGGCCCTGGCCTCCCTGGAGGTCTTCGAGATGGAGAACCTCTGCGAGCGCTCGCAGACGCTGGGCAAATACTTCCTCGACAGCCTGCGCGAACGCGCCAGCGGCTTCCCGCTGATCGTGCACATCGAGGGCCGCGGCCTGGCCATCGGCATCGAGTTCGAGCTGCCCAACGGCGACCCCGCCACCGCCGAGGTCGAGCGGCTGCATCACATGGCGTTGCGCAAGAAGCTGCTGCTCCAGCGCGGCGGCCCGGCCAAGAACATGATCAACATGATCCCCGCCCTCAACATCACCCGCGAGCAGATCGACGAAGTCGTGGACCGCTTCGTCGAGCTGCTCAACGACCTGCTCCTCGAGCCCAAGGTCGTCGAGAACATGGCCGCCTCCTCGGCCGCCGCCCCCGCCCGCACCGAAGACAGCGTCGCCAAGATCTGACGTGGGTGGTCAGGGAATCAGAGAGCGTCTGAAATCCTTGCAGTCATCCGTATGTAGAAGGTGCACGGGGACCGCCGGGCTAGGCGCCCTTTTTCCGGCAGCAGCGCTGGCAGCGGATGCAGGAGATGTCGCCTGAGCTGTGCGCGCCGAAGTCGCAGGTGCGCAGGATGCGGACCGGGAAGAAGCGCGCCAGGGGGGCGAACTTGCCCAGCAGCATGAAGGCAGCGCCCAGCGGACAGAAGAAGCGGCAGTACGGGCGGTAGGTGAACACCGCCGAGAGCGCGATCCCGGCGGCGATGAAATGATAGTGCAGGACCTGCCACGGCAGCGCGAACAGGTACGACAGCGGATCCCAGCTCAGGAACCGCTGGTTGAGGGTGATCGCGAAGCCGGTGAGCGCCACCGCCAGCACCACGTACTTCAGGAAGCCCGCCGCCTGCACCCAGCGGTTTTTGGCGTCGATCGGGTCGGGGGCGCAGGCCACGACCGAGCGCCAGTCCCTGAAGCGGCCCCGGACCAGCCTGGCGACCACGTGGATCACCTCCTGCAGGGCCCCCACCGGGCACAGGAACGAGCACCACAGCGGCCCGGCCAGCACCGCCAGGCCCAGCGCCGCCAGCAGCAGCATCGTCTTGGGGAAGGCCGTCGGGAAGATGCCCGTCGTGGCCAGTCCCAGATCGACCAGGCTCAGTTGATAGTTGTGCAGGATCCCCAGCAGGGCCAGGGACGCCACGAGCAGGGCCAGCCGGCCAGCCGGCAGCAGGCGGAACCACAACAGCAGCGCGATCAGCAGGAAGGCCGCCGGGATCCCGGTCTCGTGCCACCGCGTCCCGGGCCCCTTCACCAGCCGCGTGTCCGTCTGCACATGGAGGATCTCGGAGCACACCCGCGCGCGCACCTCGTGCACGACGTGCCGGATCGCCCGCGTGGAGAGCGTGGCCCCCGAGACCGTGTCGATCTCGTCGATGACGCTGCGCGAGGCCGGAAAACGGATGAACTTCTTCATCCAGGGCGTGAACTTCTCGATGAACGAGGGCGTCTCGTGGTTGGCGCCCAGGCGGATCGATTCGATCGTGCAGGCGTGGTCGAACCGCACGATGACGCCGACGGGGCCGGCGTATCCCTTGATGCCGGCGGCCTGCGGGACCTGCGACGAGTCCACGGTGATGTGCAGGTGCCCCTGCTCGACCTCCCGCGTGTGCGGGAACGGCGTCATCACCTGGCTGGTCCCGCGCTTCTGGGCCCGCGCGGCCGTCCTCACCGCGTGCACCGACGGGAAGAACAGCACCACGGAGGCCAGGGCGATGAAGCCCACCAGGGCCGACGGCGACCACGGGAACGACCATGCTGCCTTCGGGGCCGGCCGCAGCCCGGCCCTGGCGAAGACGGTGAAGTGGAACACGTACAGCAGCAGGGGCGTCAGGAACACCATCCACTGCCATCCCGCGGTGGCCGAATTGAAGCACTTGGCGAAGGCCCAGCCGCCGAGGAGCCCGGCCCCCAGCACGAGACCGGCCCGCCAGAACCCGAGGCCGCCCAGGGTGTC
>PHBF01000427.1 GCA_002841905.1 Deltaproteobacteria bacterium HGW-Deltaproteobacteria-17 | reverse complement strand
CCGCCTCTCCAACCCCGACGCTCCGCGGCCCCCCAACTTCAACCGCTGGACTGTGACACGACCTTCCCATCTTTCCCAGCCGCTCCAACCACACCCCCCTCACCATCACTCCCCCTCTCCCCTCCCCCCTCATCAGGCCCCCCACCCTCCCGCGAACACCCGGTCGGGGGGATAGGATTCGATCCTTTATCAATAGGCATGGGCCAGGGACCTGGCGCTGGCAGTTCGGTGGGTCCATCCCGCTTTATCCTCCGTCTTTTCGACTACCCTGAATAAGGGACTCTGCCCATTATCAGACGGTGCGGGACGGGTCTGTCACGACAAATCGTTCTCGGAGTCCTCCTCCCCCATTCCATGGCCGGAAGAGCAGCGCAAGTATTGCGTCAAGTCGAGTTTCCGTCGTTCGAGTTGACCTGACCCACTTGACACACCCCTATTTGGGGTTAGACTCTGTTCGTCTCGCCTCCGGCGTCCAGGGCTGCCATCGGTACGAGACAGGTACGCAAGTCGATTTGTCCAGACTTCATCCGCGCGTTGTCGGGATCGCCTGTGTTGGCGAACTGGCGCGGAGCATCGGTAATAGCCTCGCTAACTGCGAGGGAGGAGAAAGAAAATGAAGATCAGCAGTGTTCTCTTGGCCGCAGGTCTCGCGGCAGGCCTCTCGGGCTCCGCCCTTGGCGCCACGGTCTCCCAGATCAACCCCACCTTCACTCCCGTGCGGGCGGATGTGACGGCGGGCGCCTTCCCCGTCGGAGGCGGGAGTGTCAGCGGTCAGTTGACCCTGTCCCAGAAGCCCGGCACCTTCTTCCAGATCAACACCATCAACGGCTCCTTCTTCCCCGGCTTCACCGTCTCCTCCATCGTGGCGACGATCAACATCGTCAACAGCAATGTGACCTCGGCTTCCTTTGCTGTTACGATGACCGACACGACCGGCTTCACAGCCACCGGTGGCAATGGCCTCGGCATCGACCTTGTCTGGGAGAACGGCGCGTACAATGTCCGCGGCTCGATCTCGAACTTCCTTCTCTCCGGGCCGAGCCTCGCCGGCGTTGATGTCAGCGCCGCCTTCGCCAGCCAGCCCCTGAGCGGCTCCTTTTTCAACTTCTCGTTCACCCCCAGCACCCAGGCGGGCGGCGTCGGCTCCTTCGATGATTCGACCCAGCTCGCCTTCGATGTGCAGGGTCGGACCATTCCGCTCCCCACCCCCGTCGGCATGGCCTCCATCGGCCTGATCGGTCTCGGCGCGATCCGCCGTCGCCGCGCGTAATCATCCGAGCGAAGCAAGCACAGTGATTCAGAGCGCCCGGTCTCCCAGGAGGCCGGGCGTTTTTTATTTCCGGCCGGAGCCGAAGCGGAGCGGAGTTCCAGCCCGAGTGGGGCTCAGGACAGGCGCGGCCGCCGCTGCCCGTACATGGCCTCGTAGTAGTCGCGGTATGCGCCGCTTCTGACGCGCCGCCACCACTCCTGATGCTCCACATACCACCGCACGGCCTCCTCCAGCGCCGCCGGCCACGCCGATCGGGTGGGCCTCCATCCCAGTTCGCGCCTGATCTTCGAGGCGTCGATCGCATAGCGCCGGTCGTGCCCCGGTCTGTCGGCGACATGCTCGATCATGGCCGGGTCTTTGCCCATGATCGCCAGGATCGAGTGGGTGAGCTCGAGATTGGACCGCTCGTTGTCGCCGCCGATATTGTAGACCTCGCCCGCGCGCCCCTTTTCCAGCACGGCGAGGATCGCCTCGCAGTGATCCTCGACATGGAGCCAGTCGCGCACATTCTTCCCGTCGCCGTAGAGGGGAACCTTGCGCCCCTCGATCAGATTCGTCACGAAGAGCGGGATCACCTTCTCCGGAAACTGGTAAGGACCGAAGTTGTTGGAGCATCGCGTCACCACGATGTCCATCGAGAAGGTCTCGTGGTACGCGCGGCAGAGCAGATCACCCGC
>PHBF01000426.1 GCA_002841905.1 Deltaproteobacteria bacterium HGW-Deltaproteobacteria-17 | reverse complement strand
GTCGGGTAGCGCTCGAGCACCTGTTCGACGAGCGCCTCCGCACTCTTGCAGAACGGGCACTGGTAGTCGCTGAACTCGACGAGCGTCACCGGCGCATCGTCCGGGCCGCGGGCGGGGCCCTCCCCGACGATCTCGAAACGCGGCGGCTCGAGCAGACTCTCGAAGCCGAGGTCCGTGCGCAACGCGGTCAGGTACTCCTGCGCGGCGCCCTGGCGCTTCTGCTGCTCGAGCTGGCGGCGAACCGACGTCTGGACCTGCGCAAAGGTGCGCTTGCCGTAGCGCTGCTTGTGCTCCTCGTAGAACGCCTTCACCTCTTCGTCGGTGACGGCGCCGCGGGCCTCGATCTCCTCGCGCAGCAGCTCCTGGGCGTCCTTGCCCTGCTCGGCAGCCACCGCCTCGAGGGCCTGTTCGCCGGCCATCTGCTCGAGGGCCCGCTTGCGGATCTCGAACACGCGCGACGGGTTGCGATTCCCCGTCGCGTTGTCGTAGAGCTTGCCCATGATCCATTCGTCGATCTCACCCGCCCGGACGTCCTTGCCGGCGATCCGGCCGGCGAGTGCGTCGGCATCGTCCGCCTGCACCGCGCCGCCAGCCGCGGGGGACCGGTGGTCATCGCCCGGCGAACAGGCGATCGAGAAAGGAAGAACCAGCCCGACCGCAAGGGCCAGCACGGCAAGGGTCAGCACGAGACGGACGCGAACTCGAACGGAATGCATGGAACCTCCAGGTCCGAAGAACGGCGGAGTATAACGGAGCCCGCGCGCACGCCCGCAAGCCCGATTACCGCACGGGGACGAGATCCCAGATCCGAGCGGCGTACTCGCGAATCGCGCGGTCGGACGAGAAGCGGCCCGTTCGCGCGACGTTCAGGATCGCACGTCGGGACCAGCCGTCGACATCCCGGAAGTCCCGCGCCACTCGTTCCTGCGTCGTCACGTACGACTCGAAATCGGCCAGCACGAAGTAGGGATCTCCGTGATCCAACAGGTTCTGTAGGATCGGCCCGAAGACGCCGGGCTCGTCGGCCGAGAATCGCTCACTGCCGATGGCATCGAGGACGCGCCGGATCGCCGGACTCGCTTCGTAGCGTTCCCGGGGGTCGTACCCGCCTTCGGCACGGAGGGCCGCGATCTCCTCGGCCCGCAGTCCGAACAGATAGAAGTTGTCGTCGCCCACGGCTTCTCGGATCTCGACGTTGGCGCCGTCCAGTGTCCCGATCGTGAGGGCGCCGTTCAGCGAGAGTTTCATGTTCCCCGTGCCGGACGCTTCGAAGCCGGCCGTCGAGATCTGCTCGGAGAGATCCGCCGCTGGAATGATCTGCTCGGCGAGCGACACCCGGTAGTCCGGGATGAACGCCACGCGCAGCTGGCCGGCGGTCCGCGGATCCCGGCTCACCACGTCCGAGAGACTGCAGAGCAGGCGGATCACCAGCTTGGCCATCCAGTACTCGGGCGCGGCCTTGCCGGCGAACAGACACGCGCGCGGCGCCTCGAGTTCCCGGCCGTCCTCGGCGATCTGGAGATAGAGATGAATGGCGTGGAGCGCGGCGAGCAGCTGGCGCTTGTACTCGTGCATGCGCTTGACCTGCACGTCGTAGATCGCGTCGGGTTCGAGCGCCACGCCGGCGGTGCGCGCGACCACCCGCGCCAGACGATCCTTGTTGCTGCGCTTGATCGCGCGAAACTCGCTCCGGAACGCGCCGTCTTCGGCGAACGGCTCGAGCGCGCGCAGCTGATCGAGATCGGTGATCCAGGCGTCGCCGATCCGCTCGCTGATCGCGCGGGCGAACTCCGGATTCGCCTTGGCCAGCCAGCGGCGGGGTGTCACACCGTTGGTGACGTTGCGAAACTTCTCGGGCCACAGCTCCGCGAAGTCCGGGACGAGCCGGGTCTTGACCAGCTCGGAGTGCAGCGCCGACACGCCGTTCACCGCATGGCTTCCCACGATGGCGAGGTGC
>PHBF01000425.1 GCA_002841905.1 Deltaproteobacteria bacterium HGW-Deltaproteobacteria-17 | reverse complement strand
TGCGCAACGCCGTGGACGCGATGGAGCGGGCGGGAGGGAGTGTCCGGGCGTCGGCGTCGCGCGCGGAGCGCGACGGGCGTGAGTGGGTCTCGATCACGATCGCCGACAGCGGCCCCGGGATCGATCCGGTGCTCTTCCCGAGGATGTTCGAGCCCTTCACGAGCACCAGGCTGGATTCGCACGGCGCCGGCCTCGGGCTCGCCGTCGCGGAAGGGATCGTCCGCGAGCACGGCGGGCTCATCCTGGCGCGCAACGCGACGCCGCCCGAGTCGGGAGCGGTCTTCGAGGTTATGCTGCCCAGCGTGAGCGACGCCCAGAGAAGTCTCTTCTCCGAAGAATCACTCTCCGGCCCCGCGGACCATGCCGCCGGACAGTCCCCGGCGAAGGCCATCGCCGAAGGGACGACGCGACGCGACGGCGCCGTCGAAACCAGGGGAGAAGGCCCATGACGGACGAGCACGCTACGCCCAGCGAGCCCCGGGCCGACGAGCGCCCGGCCGACGCCGTCCACGGCCCGCTGTCGATCGTGGCCCTCGACGATGACGCCGACTTCCGCGAGTACATCCGTGAAGCGCTCGAGCGCGAAGGGCATGATGTCCGCGTGGCGGCTTCCGCCGAGATCGCCTACGAGATGATGGAGCAGCGGCTGCCCGATGTCGTGCTGCTGGACATGAAGATGGGCCGCCGATCCGGTGAGGAGGCTCTGGGTGAGATCAGGAGCCGCTGGCGCAAGGTCTGCGTGATCGTCGTGACGGGCTATCCATCCCTCGAAACGATGCGGCGCACCTTCCGGCAGGATGTCTTTGACTACCTCGCCAAGCCCTTCTCGATGGACGAACTCCGGCGCTCGCTCGCGCAGGCGGCCGAGGCCTTCGGGCTCGGCGGGCGCCCGCAGGATCGGCTGCGGATGGAGCTCGGTCGGCAGATCAGGCTCACGCGGGCCGAGCGGGGGTGGACGCTCAAGGAACTGAGCGAGGCCTCGGGAGTCAGCGTGAGCCAGATTTCGAGCATCGAGCGAGGCGCCCACCTGCCGAGCCTCGAAAGTTTCCTCTCGGTGGCGACGGCCCTGGGCGCCAGACCGAGCGAGTGGCTCAAGGCGGCGGGGTTTTAGGACGCTCGCCCGCGCGCGAGCGGGGCGCCGCCTCTGCGTCGAGGCCGGGGATCGGAGGGTTCGGTCAGTTCGAGGGCGCCGCGAAACAGGCGGGGCAGGATTCGACCAGAACCTGGGCCTGCGTATTGCGCGCCTCCCCCTGGCGAACAATCGCGGCCTCGATCATCCCGCTGATCGACGCGCCCTCGGTGGCCGTGAATCGGGCCACTCGGATGTAGTACCCCTCCGGATCGGCCGGGAACTTCGCGGGGTTCTTTGTCGCGGGCTCCGCGGAACTGACGGCGAAACTCGACACCACCCAGACGCCTTCGAGCACGCTGTTCCAGAAGACCTGGAGCGTCTGGATCGACCTGCTTGCGGGCGTGGAATCCGTGTCGATGGCGAGGAAGGAATCAAAGGCGACGCAGGGCGCCGTCTCGATGAGAAAGGCGTTCGGGCGCGTGAAACCGCCGAAGGGGTGCTGGAAGAAGGCGCCCCCCGTGACATGCAGCGCTTCGCGCGTCGTCGGCGTGGTGGCGTTCGAGGTCGAGACGAACTGGAGCGAAAAAGGCTCATCGAAGCGCAGATACAGGTCGGCGGTGCGGGAATGCGTGAGGTCGGAGATGACCGATTGACCCCCGGCGCCGTCGTCCTCGGAGTCGATGCAGCCGACATCACCTGTGCGCAGCCAGCCATCGGCAGTAAAGCTGCTTTCGTTGATGGGCAGATCGTGATAGGAGCCGGTAATCCATGGCCCACGCACCTGAATCTCGCCGACCGACCGCCCATCCCACGGTACTTCACCGTTGTCGCCGACCAGCCGAATCTCAACCAATGGCGCGGCCATGCCCGACGTTGCCGGCGCGCTGG
>PHBF01000424.1 GCA_002841905.1 Deltaproteobacteria bacterium HGW-Deltaproteobacteria-17 | reverse complement strand
CGGCGCGGATCAGCGCGGCCGACAGCTCCAGGTGGGACAGAAACCGCGAGGGGCCCAGCTTGGTGAATTCGATCCGCAGGCGTTTTTCCGGAGCCGATTTCTGAAAACGGTTCCCGGCGCCGGTCGAAGAAAACCCATCCGCCGGAAGCGGGCTATCCGCTGCGCTGATCATTTTGACTCTCAGATGGTCGCAGACGCCGCAGAGATGGCATTGTTCCATGCGGCAATCGGCCGTCAATTCGCCCTGCGTCGATTTATGCCATTCACGGATCAGAAAATCCCGGCTGAGCCCGCAGTCGATCCGATCCCAGGGGAAACGATCCGTGAGGGGTCTTTCCCGGAGTTCCGCTTCCGGCCGGATCGCCAGATCGGTCATGGCCTGCTCCCACAGATCGAAGCGAAAATGTTCGGACCAGCCGTCAAAACGGCAGCCGGACTGAAATGCCCGTTCGATCAGCAGGCCGAGCGTTTCGTCGCCGCGCGAGAAAATGCCCTCCAGCAGGCTCATGCGGGCGTCGTGCCACTTTACATGGAGATTCGGGCCGCGCAGGCGCCGCTTGAAATAGTCCTGTTTTTCGCGGGTCTCCGCGAGGCCGATCTGTCTTGCCCACTGGAAAGGCGTATGGGGCTTCGGCACGAATGTCGAAAGGCTTATGGTTACCTGGCCGCGACGCTTTGCCTCTCTCAGGACCTGATGGGCCAGGTCCGCGAGGCCTTCCATGTCCGCCTGTGTTTCTCCGGGCAGCCCCAGCATGAAATAGAGTTTGACCGATTTCCAGCCGGCGGCGAAGACCTGTTCGATCGTTGCCAGCAGGTCCGCCTCACTGTTGCCCTTGTTGATCGCGTCCCGCAGCCGCTGGGTGCCGGCCTCGGGGGCCAGCGTGAAGCTCGTCTTGCGGACCCGTTTGATTTCTTCCATCAGGGACCTGGTCAGGGTTTCCACGCGCAGGGACGGCAGGGCCAGCGCCACGCGCCGCCCCTGGTAGCGGTCCATCAAGGCGGCAAGCAGGGGCTCGATGCGGCTGTAATCCCCGGCGCTCAACGACAGCAGCGACAGCTCGTGATGGCCCGTCGAACAGAGCATCTCCTCGGCCATCCGCTCGATTCCCGCCGGATGCCGTTCGCGCACGGGCCGCCAGACCATGCCCGCCTGGCAGAAACGGCAGCCCCGCGTGCAGCCCCGTGCGATCTCGAGGGTGGCCCGGTTGTGAATCGTCTGCATGAGCGGGACGATAGGACGCAGCGGAAAAGGCCATGCGTTGATATCGGGAATCACGCGTTTTTTTATCGGCTCCTCCGCGGTGTGGACGGCCGGGCAGTAAACGCCGGCGATGCCCGCCAGGCGTTGCAGCGTCTCCACGCGCCCGCGCCCGCTTAGTTTGTCGTCCAGGACGGCCAGGGCAATGTCCGAGATTGCCTCCTCCCCCTCGCCGATGACGAAGGCGTCGATAAAACGGGCCATCGGGGCGGGATGAAAAGCGCAGGGGCCGCCGGCAATGACGAGCGGATGGCCGTCATTGCGGTCTGCCGCCCGCAGGGGGACGCCCCCCAGGTCGAGCATGTTGAGCACATTCGTATAGCTGAGTTCATACTGGAGCGAGAAGCCGACGATATCGAAGCGATGCAGCGGCGTATGCGACTCCAGCGACGCCAGCGCAAGGCCGTGGCGCCGCATCTGCCGTTCCATGTCCGGCCAGGGGGCGTAGCACCGCTCGGCCAGGATGCGGGGGTGTTGATTGAGGATGGCGTAGAGAATCTGGAGGCCCAGATGCGACATGCCCACTTCGTAGGTATCCGGAAAGGCCAGGGCGACGCTCAATTCACAGGCCCGGCGGTCCTTTTTGACGGCGTTGACTTCCCCGCCGGTGTAGCGGCTGGGCTTCTCCACGGCGAGCAGAATGTCTTCCCAGTTCATGCGGACTCCGCCGGGTTGTCCTGCCGCTGACGGTACTTATAAGGATT
>PHBF01000423.1 GCA_002841905.1 Deltaproteobacteria bacterium HGW-Deltaproteobacteria-17 | reverse complement strand
GTAATCGCCGGTGGCCGGGCTGATGCCGATGGTCGACAGCCAGACGCCGAGGGCGCCGGGTCTGGCGGCAGGGGGGTGGTTGCTGGCTTGCAGGAGAAGCAGGGCGGCAGCGACGAGCATCAACGCCGTCCACAGGATCGGGAAGATATAGGCATCACTACGTTCCGGCGTCAGGCTGGCCCAGAGCAGGGTGCTGGCCAGTGCAAGCGACGCTCCGGCAATGAGGAGATCACGTTGTTTCATGCCGTAGCCTGACGCGAGGAGGTCGCTTGCCGCTGGCTCGCACGGTAGCTGGCGAGTAGCCCGTAGGCGAGCGAGAGCAGGCCGATGGCGATGAGGACGCGATTGATTGTGCCGCTGGTGAAATACTGCAGGCTGCCTTCACCGGCGCGGGCGATGGTGCGCCCCATCTGAAAATTGTTTTCGGCAATCGGCCCGAGGATAACGCCGAGCGCCATCGGCGCTGCCGGGAAGCCGGCCTGGCCGCCAAAGAAGGCGATCAGGCCGAGGCTGGCCATGATCCAGACATCGGCAACGTTGTTCTGCAGGCTGTAAGTACCAATGACCGAGAGAACGAGAATGCCGGTCGCGAGATATTCATTCGGCACGCGGGCCAGCGCCTGGCCGCCGCGCGCCAGCCAGAGACCTAGGCCGAAGATGGCGAACTGGCCGATGAGCAGGGTGGCGAGAAAGATCCAGAGGACGTCACCGCTGGTTGTAAAAATTTGCGGCCCGGGGAAAATGCCATGGATGAGCAGGCCACCGAGCATCACTGCGCAGGTTGGGCTGCCGGGCAGGCCGAGCGTCAGCATGGGGATGATCGATGGGCCGACCATGGCGCTGTTGGCGGTTTCCGAGGCGATCACGCCGCGGGCGTCGCCTTGACCGAAACTATCGTTGTTGCGGCTCAGTTTGCGTACCTGGTCATAGCCGAGAATGCTGGCGATTTGGCCGCCGGCGCCGGGAATGATGCCGATGAAAACGCCGACCAGCGCGCCGACGCCAATCGCCAGACGTTCGCTGAAATAGCGCCGAACCACGCCGAGCAGGCTGCTTTTGTCATTAGTGCTGGCGGCCGGCGAGTAATGCGCCTCGGGTGAGGCGAACAAAGTGAGCACCTGGGGCATGGCGAACAGCCCGATCAGGGCGACGACGATATGAATACCGCCTTCCAGCGCATCGAAGAAAACGAAGCGGTAATCGCCGGTGGCCGGGCTGATGCCGATGGTCGACAGCCAGACGCCGAGGGCGCCGGCAAACAGCCCCTTGAGCAGCGAGCCGCTGCCCAGCGAGGCCATCACCGTGATGCCGAGCACGGCGACCCAGAACATTTCGCCCGGCCCGAAACGCAGGGCAAAAGGGGCGAGCAACGGGGCGAGGAAGATCAGCACGAGGATGCCGACGACGCCGCCGAACAGCGAACTGACGAAGGCGGTCTGCAGCGCTTCGGTGGCGCGGCCGCTGCGCGCCATGGGGTAGCCGTCGAAGGTGGTGGCGATGTTGGCCGGGGCGCCCGGGACATTAAGCAAGATAGCACTGATCGCGCCGCCGGCAATGCTCGCCGAGTACACCGCGCCCATCAGGATCAGGCTGGTGTCGGCCGGCAGGCGAAAGGTGAAGGGGACGAGCAGGGCAACAGCCAGGGTCGGGCTGACGCCGGGCATGGCGCCAAGCACCAGACCGCCACCGACGCCGAGTAGTAGGGTGAGCAGATGGGCGGGCTGGAGGGCAAGGAGCAGGGCGTGGATCAATTCCATGACGGCATTGGCGAGAGCATTGGGGAGACTTGGACGTTTATTGAGCGGGAAGCCTAAGGCCGGCCGCTGGCTGGCAAAACGATCAATTATTAATAAGCTTCGAAACAATTCGTCGTTAGCGGCGCGGCCCGGGGTTTCTAGACTTGCGCCATCGCCACTGACTGGATTTGCCCATGACCGCCGCTACAAAACTCCGTATGACGCCTTCCGAA
>PHBF01000030.1 GCA_002841905.1 Deltaproteobacteria bacterium HGW-Deltaproteobacteria-17 | reverse complement strand
GAAGCGCACCGTGAAGTAGACCGTGCCTACGGCACGATCGTCTGGACGCCCCACATGGAGTTGGCCGACACGACGCGGCCGTCGACGAACTCGAGATCATAGGAGTAGCCCGTCAGCAGCGTCTCGCCCCGGGTCTGGACGTTGGCCGGGTTGGCGGCGTTGTAGATGATGAGCGTCGGCGGCGTGTCGGAGACGACCATCGCGTGGTTGCCGAAGGCCTCGACGAGGTAGGCATAGGGGCTGGGCATGCGCACCGAGTCGGCGATGTCGTAGTTCGCGGAGTTCAGCGGGATCACGTGCAGCAGCGGGCGGACGTCGGGGTTCTCCTGGCCGCTGCCGTCGTCGTAGTACCACCAGTAGTAGCTCATCTGCTCGTCGATGAACACGCGCGAGCCGGTGGTGCGCACGTTGCGGATCCACCCGTCGAAGGTGTGGGTGCGCTGCAGCACGGCGGAGGCACCGTCGTACAGGCTGATGTTGACGGAGCGCTCCATGTAATGGCACACGTCGGCCGCGTCGTCGAACCAACTGTACCAGGTGGAGACCGCGTAGCAGTCCTCCCAGGTGTCGGCATGGGCGGTGCGCGCCTGGTAGTCGACCGACACGATGCGGTTGGTCGACGGGTTGAACTCCACCAGGGAGCCGGGGATGTTCAGCGGCGCCTCCCAGACGGGGTTGGCGGGATCCGACACGTCGAGCCGGTGCATGAAGAACGCCACCGAGCCGTCGGTGGCGCCGGGCTCGGGCTGGTAGTACGAGGTCACCACGTCGTGGCCGCGGGTCAGCAGCGCGCCGTAGTGCACGCCCTCGACGCGGTCGAGGGTGTAACTGACCACGGGGGCCTCGGGCACGCTGACGTCGACGACGTACAGTTCGGGGGTGACCTGGGCGCCCTGGCCGCCGTCATACCACCACCAGTAGTCCCAGGTGTCGCGCTTGACCACGATGGCCGATCCGATCTGGACCACGTTGTCGCCGGCCTCGACGGTGTACCACCAGCTCCAGTGCCCGCGCTGCCACGGCATGTCGTAGGGGAGGCCCGTCAGGCTGACCAGCTCGGGGGCCTCGGGATCGGACACGTCGAACACCGCCAGGCGCGTGGGGAAGCGCTCCTCCTCGGGGACCACGTCGCCGTCCTCGGACGCGTAGTAATCCCAGTACCAGTAGTTCTCCCCCCAGATCAGGTACAGGTAGTCCCCGTTGGCGAAGATGCGCGTGCGCCCGAAGTTGAAGATGTTCCACCAGTAGTAGTAGGGGTGCTCGTACGGATAGATCAGGGAGGCCAGGTCCAGGGAGCCGACCGGGGCCATGGCGTCGGGATCGTCCACCGTGAGGATGTCCAGGCGGGCGGTGTGGGCCCACCAGTCCTGCACGATCTCGGCCACGTAGCCGTCGCCGAAGGTCGCCAGGTTGAAGACCGCGCGGGCCAGCTTGAGGGTGTCGAGCTTGACCGGCGCGTCGACCGAGGAGATGTCGAAGGTCTCGATGCGCTCGTCGCTCATGGCGAACAGGCGGTCGCGGTGGACGAAGGCGCGGCGGGCGAAGCCGTAATGCGGGGCGGAGGCGCGCCGCGTCAGGGTGTCGCGGGTGAAGGAGAAGATCTGGATGCCGCTCTCGTATTCGTAGTCGCCCCAGCCGGCGTAGGGCATCAGGATCAGGCCGCGGTCGTCGAGGATGCGCAGGGCCTTGTGGATCCGGTCCTCGTCCTCGACCATCCAGGACCATCCGCCGCCGAAGTTCACGCGGGCGAGCATCACGGGGTGGTCCAGGTCGGCCACGTCGAACAGGCTCAGGGTGAGCGTCTCCTCGGCGCCAAAGTCGTACCCCAGCGCGATCATGCGGTCTCCGCGGGGCTCCATGTACTCGAGCCAGCCCGGGATCTCGAGCTCGCCGCGCTGGAGGGGGTGGGCCGGGTCGGAGAGGTCGATGGTGAACAGCGGGTCGGTCCGCTCGAAGGTGACCGCGTAGGCGCGATCGCCGTCGAAGCGCACGGACTGCAGGCTCTCGGGCGTGGGCAGCGTCATCTGGAGGTGCCCCAGGGGGGTGAAGTGACCGGCGTCGACGACCCGGAAGGTCTCGACGGTCGGGGCCACGGAGGACCAGCCCGGCTGGGAGATCACCCGGAACATGCCCTCGTATTCATCCATCTGCCAGCGCGAGTCGATGGCGCCCGCGATGGGGATGCGCGCGCCCTCGTCCATCACGCCGGAGGGATCGGAGATGTCCACGACCTGGACCTCGGAGCCGGTCTGCTCCCAGTTGGGTCCGCCGATGTACAGGCGCTCGGTGTTGACGTGGATCGAGCGCGGCCCCCAGGAATACCCGTTGCCGTCCTCGAAGGAGATCTGGTCGATCTGTGCGATGTCCTCGGCGGCGCCGGCGTACAGCGAGGTGACCGTGGTGCGCGCGCCGCTGCCGCAGCCCCAGCAGTACCCGTCCTCGTAGGCGACGAGGTAGATGATGTCCCCGACCTTGCGGGAGTCGCTGATGGCCCCGAACAGGTCGAACTGCCCCAGGGTGCGCACGTCGGCGGGGTCGGACACGTCGAGGGTCACCAGCTTGGAGTTCGCGCTCCAGGAGCCGGTGTTGGTGTCCTCGTCCCACGCGAACGTCCAGAAGGACGAGAAAATCACGTAGGCCACGCCTTCCTCCACGTACATCTCGAAGGGGACGCCGTAGACCGGGGCGCGCCCGAGCACCCGCAGCGCCGAGGGGTTGGAGATGTCCACGACCATCAGCCCGCGGTAGGCCGACAGCGCATAGAGGACGTCCCCGGAGACCTTGATGATGTCGGCCTCGGAGATCTCCCGGGCGGTGTCGCCGCCGGGCGTCGCCTGGTTGTTGCCGTTGTTGACGCCGGCGTTGGCGTCCTCGCTGTAGTCCCCGCCCCGCGAGTTGCCCGCCGGATCGGCCGAGACGTATTTGGAGCGGGGTACCTCGGTGAAGTTGGCGGGATCGCAGGAGAACAGGAACCAGAAGGCAGAAGCTAACATTAAAATAGTAAGATGCTTTTTCATGGCTTTCCTCCGTACACCTAGAAAGTAGCACCAATTCCCCCGATTTCCAGCCTGCATCGCCCTCCTTGGAAGGAAAAATCCGAAGAACAACGTGCGCCCGATCACGGGCCAGAAAGACCTTGCCGGGCGCGTCGGAAAGTGTCATGAATCAAACATGATGAGACAGTGGACTATTTATTTCCTGTCCTTTCTGGTGCTGACGGGCTGTGACCGCCTGCCGATCCCGGCCCGGGAGGGTTTTGCCGGGGTCGTTGGCGCGATCCCGAAGTCCACGGCGGGCCCTCCGGCGCCCTCCGACCCGAGGCTCCCGAAGGGTCCGGCGGTCCCGGTCCCCGCGCCGCTGCCACCCCAGGTCGCCGACGGGGCCGCCCCGGCCGCCCTGGTGTGGAGCGCACCGCCGCCGGACGAGGATTTTTATGGTTGCGGCGAAGCCGGGGAAGATCCGGCTCACCCTGCCGACCACGATCCTCCCAAGAAATTGGGCGAAAACGCCAAGGATCTGGGCGCCATGACCTACTGGGTCGTGCCCGCCGGCGGCACCGGCGCCTGGACCGTGGTGGCCCGGCGACCGGGCCTGTTCGTGGCGGTCGGGGACCGCGTGCTCGAGGCCCGCTCAACACGCGTGAGCCGGGACATCAGAAAGCCTCCACCTCCGCCGATCGTCCTCGACGACGGCACGAAGGATTGGGAGTGCGGCGCGCCCTACCCGGAGGGGATCCCCCTGGAGGTGCGCGGCAGCGGCCTGGTCCTGCGCGAGCTGGGTGGAAAACGGGAGCACCCGGTGGTCCCGGCGCCGAAGGACTACAAGGACGTGGAGCCCTGCGTCCAGCAGCTGCAGTGGTGGGTGGAGCCCGTGGGCGGCGTGGGCCGGTTTCTGTTCCTGAACCACCGCACCACCACGACCGTCATGAGCACGCACCTTCACAAACGGTTCCTCGTGTTCGATCTGGAGCGGATGGCCCCGGTGGAGGACCAGCTCCTCCCGGAGGGGACCGGCGGATGGCGGACCGTCGTCGACGATCCTTCGTGGCGCCCGGAGCTCCACAAGCGCTTTCGGAGGTTGTTCGGCGAGCTCAAACTGGAACTGAAGCTCGAGCCCGACTTGGTGTACCTGTCCCATCTGTGGCCGCTGTTTCCCGCGTCCGGGGGCGTGGGGCTGGAGCTGGCCTTCCGGCACGAATACGACTGCTTCCCCTGCCCGGCGCTGGAGGTCCGCAGGACCATCGATGCGCTGCCCCCGGAGCTTTTGACGTGGCGCAGACGGCACCCCGCGGTGGAGGCCGTGGCGCCGCTGTTGCCCAAGGATCGCCGCGTGGCCGGGATCACCGTGATCGACGCCACGCCCGGGCGCGTGCAGGCGCTGCAGGCGCTCTTCGAAGCCGGAAAGGGCGGAAATAAATGATTAAACAGGAGCATTTCAGATGATGGATGTATTGCAGAAGGATGCAGCAGTCGGACCCGGTCATTTTGTCTGGTACGAGTTGTTCACCACCGATCCGGAGGCGGCCGGGGGCTTCTACGGGCACGTCGTCGGGTGGTCGGTGGAGCCCGCCCCCGGCGGTCACGGACGCAGCCTGTTCGCGAGCGGGCAGGGTCCCCTGGCCGTCTCGACGACCCTGCCTGAGCCCGTCCGGCAGATGGGGGTTCCCCCGTACTGGACGTCCCACGTGCTCGTGGCCGACGTGGACGCGACGGCGTCCCTGGCCCGCGAGCTCGGCGGCCGGGTCTACGTGGCGCCCGTCGACGTGCCCGGGATGGGCCGCTTCGCGGTGGTCGCCGATCCCTTCGGCGCCGTGCTGAGCCTGTGCGCCCTGGTCACGCTCATGCGCCCGCGGGACCGCTCCGGTCCGGGCGAGATCTGCTGGCACGAGTTGATCACCGAAGATCCCCGGGCCGCCCTCGATTTCTACGGCCGGCTCTTCGGCTGGCAGCCAAGCGGGGAGCTGGACATGGGCCCCGCGGGACGGTATGTGCTGTTCGGCCATGACGGACAGGACCTGGGCGGCATGTTCCCACGGCCCCAGGACATGCCCTATTCGGCGTGGAATTACTACCTGCAGGTCGCCGATCTCGACGCCGCGCTCGCCCGCGCCCGGTCCAAGGGCGCCGCGGTGATCAGCGGACCCATGGCCATTCCGGGGGGAGCGCGTGTCGCGGTCCTCAAGGATCCGCAGGGCGCGGGCTTTGGCCTGCATCAGAACCCCTGACGTTTCAGGTGACCATCAAGTCATGTCGAGTGAGGACCTTTGGGTCACGGAAATATGCCTGCCCGCAGATGGCTTCATCCGCCTTCCTGAACTCGTTCCAGTTATTCGGGCTTGTAAATTCAAGGACATAAAACCCGCGTCAATCAGGCACTTTCCACGCCTGGAAGTCTACCTTCACGGCCCCTTCACGTCAATCGGCTTATTTCAGAGGGTTTTCTTCGCTCTAAGACCCAAGTGTGTCCTATTTCCGTCTCAGGTGTGCGGCGAGCGCAGCGCGGATCTGCGGGTACTCGAACACCCGGTACCCGACGATGGCGTCGAGGGACTTTTGCACGATGACGTCGTACTTTTCGTCCTTCATATGCGACAGCAGCAACGTCACCATCGCCAGATGCCCTTCCCGGGCAGCGGTGAACAGCGGGTGATGCACCTGCTCGTATTTCCATCGCGTTCGAATGCGGTTCTTCGAATCCGCAAAGAGCACCGGATTTGCGTCACAGTCTGATTCGCCGACGAACGCCTTGAGCACGTCGGCCTCATCCTCGATCACCCACTCGTTCGCAAGTTGGGCACCGGCGGCCAGCAGCATCCGCGCGATGTCGAGGTAGTCGTACTTGGCGGCGTAACTGAGCGCGCTCAGGCCGCCGTTTCCGGCGTTCACCTCGGCCCCGTGCTTGAGCAGGAACGCCACCGCCTCCTTGCGCCCGTACTCCGCGGCGAACATCAGCGGCGTCTTGTACGGGTAGAAGACATGCACCTGCTTGTAGTTCTTCTCGATGGTGGAAAATTCGACGGGGGCTGGAACTTGGCGTGCTTCAACCAATCCGAGCAAAAGAGTCGTATTATACACATTGACGAAAGACCGTGTCGCGTACCTGTCCCAAACCATCCTTCCTTCGCAATAAGAAAATGGGCTCTGCTCGTTGTCAAAGGTATCTCTAATTTTCATCAATTCCTGATACAAACAGCATTCCTCCTTGGGAACACCAGGAACGGAAATCTTCCATTCACAAAACTTGCAATCATGCTCGTTCGTCATGGAAACCGAATGAAAGAACTCTCCCTCAACGTTTCCATTTACAGACATTCCTGCTTTCAAGAGAAAATCGAGGATTATCACCTTCCCGGTACGCGAAGCCAAAGAAACCATTGGCTCAACGGTGGGGACTTGGTTATCCAGATATGCTTTCACGACACCTGCGCTTCCGAAGAGGATAGCGTGGGTAAGGGGGCCTTTGAATTTCTCACCTACTGGCAACTCGTCATTGACGAAATAGTCAGCAGTCCGGGCCTTGTGATTCGCCACTTCTTGGCTTATCCAATGGGCGGAATTCAGGACTGACGCAATGACTTCAAGGCTGATACCATATGTATTTTTAATACTCACATACTCTCTGCTGCGGACATCGGAATATCGGCTCGGTTCATCCCTCAGCATCCCATCCAGGATTGAGTTGTAATCCAAAAAAGCCCGCAGGGCCCGTTTTTGTTTCGGCTCAATCCCGGTTCCACTAAGACAATCCGTCATTTTTCCGAAGTCTAGAATGGAATGAAAGGGATTCAACGGATCCTTCAAGAGCAGTTGACATTTGAAATGTTGGGTCATCTCTTCATGAGAGTGCATCGGCGAGTAGGCACGAATCCGTCTCAAGGGAACATCCGCATCGGTCGGCACCCAGGAATCGGCACGAAAACGGCTGGGAATGCGGAGATGGGAATTGGCCCATTTCGCCTGAACAACAGATAGGCGCTGATACAGGAGATTTGACCCCCATTCTCCTACCCCCTGTTTTCGCGGGAACAACATCCAAACCGGCCAGAGGGCGAGTTCGTTGAAATCCATCCTTTCCACTCTGTGGGCCAACTCCAATTCGAGCCGGATGGGGAGGTACTCAACGTGGGCGGACATTTCGTTCCACATGGGAGTGTCTCCCATTTCCAGAAACTGCGGAGGAATGAAGCCGCCCCAGGCCTGCTTGGCGATGTACTCTTGCAGGTTCATGACCACGCGGTTCTTCTGTAGAAACTCAGCGAGCTTCTGCCAGTCGTGGGAACCGTTGTTTCGGTTCCACTGGGCAAACGGAACCGTGGTTTTTCCAGTTCGGGCGCCGGTGGACCTGAAGCAACCGAAGAGCAGCGAAGAAAATCCAAGCGCAACGACGAGGGAAATGAGATATTGCTTTTTCATGGCATAACCTACTGCAATCCATGAAAACAATAGGTTTCCAACGTGTTATACAACGCCTGCATGGGTACCCCGTTCTCCGAGTCCCCCAACATGAACGAGGTCTGGATGTAGCCTTCGAACTCGTGGATGGTCGGATCCGGTGTCGGATCGTATGGATTCTCGGGCGGTCGCACCATCTCCAGCGTACCCGACACGAGGACCTCCATCTCCACGCTGAGCGGATTTCCGTAGGGGTCCCTTTCTGTGACTAGGCATGTCGGGAAGGTCATCTGGGAAGTTGCCAGGGAATTTCCCGTGTATTGGACGCCATCTTGTGTCGCGTCGAAAAGCAGGGAAGGCCCCCAACCGCTCTGGCTGTCCTGCACGGTGAATGGTGCCCCGATCTGCATTGCACAATCCAAAGAACCTGCCACTTCCGAAAGGCAACTACCGCCGAATGAAACACTCATGTCCTGCGCGATCAACTGGAAATTCCAGTCGTCCGGTCGTAGAAAGCCGTAGGTCCAGTGCAGAATTCCACTCTCGGTATCTGCGGACGATGAAAAGATGTAAGTCCCGAAATCCTGGACACTAAGTTCGCTTTCCCCACAAATTCTGTGCAGGATGAGCCAAGCTCCATCTGACTCCCCATCCTGATTGCGATCCACGGTCTTGAGTAAATCCTGAGATACATCTTGCCGCTTGATCACCGCCGTGGCAACCGCGTCAAAAAGATTGATTCCTTGACCGACTCCACCATTTGGGAGATTAACTGGCAAATTCGCAGTGGGCAGCAATATCTCCTCAATGATTTCCTTTGGAGTGAGGTCCGGTGCGACTGCACGAATCATTGCGATCAATGCGCTCACGATGGGCGCTGCAAAGGATGTCCCCGCATCTTCAGTTATCATCACCGGCAAACCATCAGGCGATTGGGCATTGAGCATCGGTGGAGATGCAGGAGCATAGATCGTAACGAATCCGCGCGCTAATCCAGTGGAATAGTTTGATCCAGACCACAGCCCAAACGCGCCGTTATCCGCTTGTGGTACATCAAACGCTCCGACATGGAGCACGTTGTTTTTGCTGGAAACGATTCCCTGAGGATAGGATAATTCTTTATAATGAGAATCAAGGATTAAACTATCGATCTGCAGTGTTTGGTTACCCGCGGCCAATACGAATAATACATCTTCATTATTTTCGAAGAATTCTTGAACTTTATTTCTAACTTCCATTCTCTTCTTTATATAATCACTTACGCATAATTGCTTGGTGCTTTCATTTTGTGGATTATCACAAATAGTATTTATATGATCACTATTCCAAATTGATGCCATACTAATATTTACTACTTGTGCTGAACGAAGAACCGCCAAATGGAGTTGATTAAAGAACTCCATCGTATGTACACCCAACTCATTACTACCTTGTTTTTTACCTACGAGGGCGGGTGCAATGTCAACAAGAAAATCGGTGGACAGCGTCCTCTTCAGAAGTCCGCTGACTCCGCCGTCGTCATCATCGGCTGCGAGAATTCCCAGGACTTTGGCACCATGGCCATATCCGGGTTGTCCGCAAAACTGCGCGTCCTGCTGCTTCGCTGCTTCGCCATTGACCCCGACGACCTGCAACCCGTTGGCGATGTCGTCGAATTGACTCTGCAAGTAACCCAGGCAGAACTGGCCATCCATCACGAGGATGTTCACTGGAGACAGGGAGATAAATTGCTTGATCTTGTCGAACAAAATGACCGTAGAATAGTAATTGATTGAATCCAGAGCGAGACGAAAGGCGTCTTTCAATTTATCGAGATCCCCTTCGGCGCGACACAAACCTCCGTCGCTGGATTTTTGAACGCTCCCCTGAAGATCGAGGAGGAAATTGTGCGCTGCGAATTCCACCTCGATGCGTTGTTCGGCCGACTCCATGAACGCCTCCAGTTCGGCCGGTGTCCGGCAGTCGCACTGCAGTTGCCAGATGCCCATGTCCGGGATCTGTCCGACGAGTTCTACACCCCATTCGGCGGCCAGTTGTCGCATTCGCTCTGCTTTGGGATGCGGCGAATTCGTGAACACCAGAGCGAGACACCATGGAAAACGAGCACCCATATGCAAGCAACCTCAGATGGTTTCATTATCAAAAATTCCGAGCAGGTGCAAGCTATTGAAAAGCAAGATTAGATAATTTTAATCCCTATTACAGCGACAATTCCATCGCTGCTACTGATGTTCCCTACATGCCATCGACGATGATTTATGGGCCGTAGGGATTTATAAAATACAAATATCGTTTTTTAGGGGCGAAGAGTTTTTATGGGGAGATCTCACGAAGTGGTGTTCCCGGTCTGGAGCAGTGCCGGTTGGCCAAAAAAGGCACCACGCCCAGCTCCGGGCGCAGGTCACCGATCGCGAAAACGATCCCGAAATGGAGCGTCCCGTGTGGTTCGTTCCGTGAAGGTTGTCGAAACGTTCACGGAAACAGGCCCGAAGGAGGGCTTTCCAGGTCGAACCAGTCGGAGAAAGTGCGTGACCGGGCGGGTCTGAAAAGGCCAAGGATATCAATCGGAATCGCCAAATTCCTAGCACTGATAAGGCCTTGTCTCGTAAGTCCTTGAAATCGTTGAAGCTATTCGGGCTTGTGGTTCTTGACGTTGCGGCCCAGCTCGACGGAGCGCTCGTAGGCGGCCCAGACGGCGTTGCCGATGGCGGTGCGGAAGCCGGCCTTCTCCAGCTCGAACAGGGCCGCGGCGGTGGTGCCGGCCGGGCTGGTGACCGTGTTGCGCAGCTGGGCCAGGTGGGTGTCGGGGCTCTTCTGGAAGAACTGGGCCGAGCCCAGCACGGTCTGGGAGACCAGCGTCTCGGCCATGTGCCGCGGGAAGCCCAGGTGCACGCCGGCGTCGACCATGGCCTCCATGAACAGGAAGACGTAGGCCGGCCCCGTGCCCGACAGCGCCGTGGCCATGTCCAGCATCTCCTCCTCCTCGACGAACAGCACCTGTCCGAGCGCGGCCAGGATCTCCTGGGACCAGGCCCGGTGACGCTCGTCGACCGCGCGCGCGGTGGTGAACACGCTGATGCCCTGGCCGATGCGCGCGGGGGTGTTGGGCATGGCGCGGGCCACCAGCGGGTGCGACAGGCCCGCGGCGATGCGCGCGACGCTCAGCCCGGCGACGATGGAGAGCACCAGCGCGTCGGGCCGGATCTTCCCGGCCAGCTGGGACAGGGCTGCGTCGGCGTGCTGGGGCTTGACCGACAGGATGACCACGTCGGCGCGGGAGGCCGCCGCGGCGTTGTCCCACATCGCGGTGATGCCGTATTTCTCGTGCAGCAGGACGTTGTGCTCGACGAGGGGGCCCGAGGCGAGGATGTTTTCGGCCGGCAGCAGGTGGTTGCGCAGCAGACCGGCGATCATGGCCTCGGCCATCTGGCCGGGCCCCACGAAGGCGATGCGTTTGTCGGTGAACATAGGGTTCCTCGGATCAGAACTTGACCAGGATGCGGCCCTGGAGGGTGTGGGCCATCGAAGCCTTGGAGGAGAACGAGCCGTAGATCGAGGCGGGGGGCTCCATGGCGTCCATGGGATAGAACACGCCGTAGGCCAGGCCGATCTGGTAGTTGCCGTCGAGGCTGCGGTAGGAGAAGTCGGCGTCGAGCTCGAGACCGTACAGCATGGCGTTGCCGGGGGTGGCGACCTTCTCGTTGGCCATCGAGGCGATGCCGTCGATGCGCAGCTGCCACTGGCCCTGGGTGTACTTGAACGTCGGCTTCAGGTACGAGGCGTTGTACACCGTGCCGAGGATCTCGCGGAAGAGGATCATGTCGACGTGATAGGAGGGGTGGAACAGCATCAGGTTGTTCCAGGAGTCCCGCGGATTGACCGGGAACGCCGGCAGCTGGGAGTAATGGACGGCGCCGCGCTGGATGGTGTTCTCGTACTGGTCGTCGCCCGAGGCCGTGCCGGTCTCGAGGCCCAGCTGGACGTTGGGGCTCCAGCGGTAGAGCAGCCGTAGCGCGCCGCCCCAGCCGAGGATGTTCATGTCGTTGCCGTCCTTGTCCATGTTGGGCACGTCGCGGAAGTGGGTGACCCAGCCGTAGCGCGCGCCGGCCTCGGCCTCGAGGGTCATGTTCCCGCTGGCGAAGAAGCCCCACAGGCCCGGGGTGAGCAGCACGATGTTGCGCGGCACGAGCCATCCGGCCAGCTCCGACTCGGAGAGCGAGCCCGTCAGGGTGGGCAGCGTGTCGGTGGCCGTGGCGGTCTTCATGCCGTACTTCTGCTGCAGGAAGGAGCCCGTGACGCCCCAGTTGAACACGCTCTGGCCCAGGGCCAGGCGGCGCGCCAGCGTCTGAGGCGTGTCGCGGCGCATGACCGTCAGCGTCCAGCGCGTGGCGTCGTCGAGATCGTCGGCGTCCACGGGCTGGCCCTGGTTCATCCCCGGGTTCAGGGCGCTGTTGACGACGCCCTGGGTGGCGAAGTCCCACGAGAGCGCGACGTGGAGCTTCCACATGGGGAGCTCCGACACCAGGCCGATGCGGTCCACGGCGTCACCGTAGTCGGCGTCCAGGCCCGAGCCGTCGTTGCGGAACAGGCCCATGCCGAAGTGGTCGGGCATGCGGCCGAACACCAGGTCGGCCATCTTGAGGTCCACGCGTCCCCACACGTGCTTGACGCGGATCGCGTCCCACGTGGCCGTGGTGCCGTCGTCCACCGGGTCCTGCGTGCCGCGCAGGCCGGGCACCGGGACCCACGGGGAGGTGCCGTAGCCGTAGGCGTAGCCCGAGGGCGTGCTGCCGAGCACGAGATTGTCGAAGATGTCGAACGTGGTGAAGATCGCGATCGAATCGGAGGGCCGCAGCACGGGCTCGAGACGGAGGCGCATGTTCGTGGAGGTCATGGTGTGGGCGCGGCAGCGCGCGGGGGCGTTGGCCTGCCCGCACACCGTGCCGTACGCGGTCAGCGGCGAGGGGTACGGCGAGGACACGCCGGTGTAGTTGTGCATGCCCAGATCCAGGCGGTAGAGTTGATCCGTGCGCAGGCGCATGTAGCCGTGCAGGTCGAACAACTGGAAGGAGGGGCCCCGCTTCAGATAGTCGTCGGATTCGAGACCCGGCGTGGTGGTGGTGTCCGAGCCCTCCTTGCCACGCTTGATCACCATCTCCTTTTCATCACGATTGCCCGGGCCGCCCATCCCCGGACCGCCCATGCCCATGCCCTGGGCCGAGGCTTCCGGCGCGGCCGAAAGGGTGGAAAACAGGAAGGAAATCAGAAGAAAACCGTGAAACTTCATCACTCACTCCTCAGGAATCCGCCGGGTGCGGCCCCTGTGGTACGAATCTGGGTCGAAACAAAACAGTCTTAGAAAATCAGGGAAAATCCCAGAATGAAATCAAAGTGGGCGTAGCTGGAATTGCCGGGCTCCAGGCTGAACGTGGCAAGATAGGAGACCTCGAACGTCAGGTTGGCGCCGCAGGAATCCGTGAAGCAAAGGCTCGCGCCGCCGTAGCCGTTGAACATCGTGCCGGAGGCGAAGTGTGTGTCGTTGTATTCGGTGGTCACGTTGTTCTCGGTGACGGACGCGGGCGCCGCATGACGCAGCCGGCCGCCGCCCAGACCCAGACCCCAGTAGGTGCGCCAGCGGAGGCTCGAGCCCAGGTCCATGGGGATGCCCAGGGACTTGTACCGGAGCAGAAAGCGCATGTCGTTGCGCATGGAGTCGGTGAAGTAGAAGTCGTTCTTGGTGGTCTGGTACTCCTCGTCCGTGGGACGGAGGTTGGTGTCGACGGGCACCATGCCCATCTGGAACACGCCGGAGAAGGCGGTCGTGCGGTTCATCATGTAGCCGAGCTCGAGGTGCATCATGGTGGCGGTGCCGAACCCGGTGTTGATTTCGGCGTGCCGGGCCTCGGTGCTGTCGGAGACCAGTCCCGCGGAGAAGCCGTAGCCGGCGAAGAGAAAGAACATGGGCTCGGCGCCGGCGTCCCAGGCCGGCCGATCGGTCAGGGCCTTCCGGGCCTTCTTGAACTCGTCGGGCTCGTCCTCGACGGGCTTCTGCACGGTGTCGTCCTCCACGACCTGGGTCGGCTTCTTGCCGGGATCCTTG
>PHBF01000029.1 GCA_002841905.1 Deltaproteobacteria bacterium HGW-Deltaproteobacteria-17 | reverse complement strand
CGGTGAGCTCCGCGCTCTCGATGTGATGACACTTCAGTCGCAGGCGCGTCATCTCAGCATGGGCCTCGCGGGCTGCGCCGGTCGGTGTGAATCGAAACTGGACCTGATGGGGCGTGACCGCGATCTCGGCCAGCTCTTCGATTTGCCGGCATTGCTGCAGTTTCGGCTCGTCGTCGATGGCCACCGTGAGATCGCTCCGGAGACGGCCTGCGGTCGTGCCCAGGCGCATGGCGACCTGCTCCCGCAAGGCCCTGTCGAGCTCCTGCCAATGGTCGGTGGCCTGTCCGAGGGCCTCCCGGGCCAGGGCCAGCGGAGAGCCAGCCTCCGCGGCCAGCCTGAAGCCGCCGGCCGCACAATGTGGCGACAGGAGGTCGAGCCATGGCGTGTCATCATCTTCGGGGCAGGCTTCACCAGGAAGCCTGGAGGCAATCTCGCTCCGGAGCCAGCGTGCGCTCCGGGTGACCGACTCCAGCCGCGCAAGCTCCACGGCTCCCCAGGTCGAGGGATCCTCCCTTAAAAACCAGAGGCCGTTGCAGTTCTTCAGGTGGGGTTCGATCAGGTGGGACGGGTGCTCGCGCAGCAGGTCGAGGAACGCCTCCGTGCTGTCCCAGAGCGCGACAAGACCGTCCTCCTCCCCCGGGACAAAGGCCTGAAAGGCGCGCGCCTGGGCCCGTCCAGGCTCGGACAGCGGCTGGGCGGACGCGATGCATTCCTCGAGGAAAATGCGCGCGCTGAATCCGGCGTGGGGGAAGGCATGTGTCATGTGGGCTCCGATGACGCCACGAAAAAGCCTCCTGCGGGCGCCACTGGCCCGATGGTATCCATGATTTCCGGGAAAAATCCAACTTCGGTTTTCTGTGGCAGGAATTGATCTGGTGCATTTTTCCGGGTTTCGGGGTATTTTCCCTGCGGTCGCACGCGAAAGGTGTGCCTGCAGCGGAATCCCTGCGGGGCCATCCGGGGTCTCCGGGCGACCGAGGATGTCAACATGTCGCAGTCCTTACGAAAAGCGTTGATTCTCGCCGCCGGCTATGGCAGCCGCCTGTCCCCGGCCCAATCCACCCCCAAGCCGCTGACGCCGCTGGCAGGTGAACCTTCGATCGTCCGGCTGATCCGCCAGTTCTCGGCGGCAGGCATCACCGAGGTCGCCGTGGTGCTCGGCTACCGCGGTGACGAGGTTCGCGCGGCGGTGGAGCGAGGGGCTGCGCCGGGCGTGAAGCTCTCCTTCTTCGAGAACCACCGGTATTCAGAGCCCAACGGACTCAGCGTGCTCGCCGCCCGGGAGTTCGTCGACGAGCGGGTTCTCCTTTCGATGTCCGATCATCTGTTTCTTGGAGACTGCGTGGCCCACATGGCCGCGCTGGATCGGGACAGCGATCAGACCGTGCTGATGATCGACAGGGACATCGCCGGCGTGTTTGATCTCGACGACGCCACCAAGGTGCTCGTTGACGAGGATGGCCTTGTGCTCGAGATCGGCAAGGAGCTCGAGTCCTACAATGCCATCGACACCGGACTCTTCTGCATCTCGAGGCCCCTGATCGAGGCCCTCGCGGAGCTCGAGAGTCCGTCGCTCTCCCAGGGAGTGAAACGGCTCACCGCCCGAGGCCTGATGAAGACCCAGGACCTGGCGGACGGCACCTGGCAGGACATCGACACCCCGGAGACGCTGGCCTACGCCCAGACCTTGCTGGAAAGGGAAAAATGAACGCTGCCATCTTTGCCTGCGCCCTGCTGCTGAGCACGCCCGTCGAGTGGGAGGCCACCACCGGGTTCGGCGGACTCGTGTGGGAGCAGCCCGTGGAGCAGCAGGCATGGCTTCAGAGCTCCAACATGATCGTCTGGTCCCACCGGCGTCACTGGCGAGGACCCTGGTGGATGGGCGTCAACGCGCTCTACAATGCCTACGAGGGGCGTGCGCCCGAGTTCATCGGCCCGGCGTTCTGGCTGGTCGATGCCATGTTGTATCACCGGTTCGATCTGGGGGAATGGCAACTCAACCTGGGCGCCGGTGCGGCGCTCTCGGTGTTCACCTCCAATCGAATCCGTGAGACGGCGCTCGACGGGGTCCCGGCCGGCCGGTATGACATCGTCATTCCCGGTTTGCACGCAGGATTTCATGGCGCGCTGCTGCGAAGGGTTCATCCCAGGCTGCTGATCGGGGTCTCCCTGCGCTATTATTCGGGGGTGAACTGGGATTCCTGCTGGCAAGGGCCGGCCCGCGACTGTGCGTTCGTGGATCGTCAGACCCAGCACTGGGCTTTTGGCCTCTCTCTGGTGTTGATCGATCTGTGATCTCCGCGGGGGCTCTGCATGGGGTGGTGATGTTTCTGTTCGGATTTTTTCTGGCCTTGCAAATGCAGTTGCAGTCAAACTCGCTTCCTCCCCTGGTTGCTGCGCCCGACGCCGTCCCCGAGTTCGATCGGCAGATCAAGTCCCGGCTCGCCGACGGAACCTGGCGCCGTCTCACGGACGGGGTGGCGCCGGCCGCCGGGCAGGTCGTCTACACCTTCGGAACGGCGGCCGCCCTGGCGACCCGACTGCCGGGCCGGCGCGTCGTCGAGTTCTTCGTGGCGGGCTCCCGGCCGCTTGTGGACGGCCATGAGATCGTGGCCTGGGATCCGCCGCCTGGCGCACAATTGTTCCTGTTCAACGAGTTCTCGAAGGGCCGCCAGGGAAGGTCGTTCTGCGTGCTGGCCACGCCGCGCACGGCGGAATCGGCCCGGCGCCTGGTGATGGATTCTTCGGGGTTGGTGACGGCCGAGACGGTGAAGACGCCGGGGGAGGCGCTCAGGCTGGCCGCGGATCTGATCGCCGGCCGCCGACGTTGCGCCGGGGTCCAGTTGACCGGGGACTTCGAGGTCCTCGACTCGGTGGTGGTCGAGGGCTTCGTCCGGTTGCAGGTCCGTGCGGGAATCCCCGTGTTCGGCCGGACGCGTCACGAGGTGCTCATGGGCCTGACGGCAGCCGTCGAGCCACAATACGAGTCGTGGGAACCGCAGGGTCTGCGGCCCCCCGGGGGCCAGATTTTTTACAACAAATATATGTCATCGTGGTTCGGTGTGGAGGAGATCAACTCCATGCAATGGAAACCTCAGGCGCTGGCCAGGTAGTTGGAGCCCATGCAACAGGAAGTAGCGATCCCCCATTTTCGCAAGTCTTTCAGCCGACGCATCCTGATGCTCTCCGGATCGCTGTCCCTCCTGAGCGGACTGATGGTCGCCGGTGTGGTCCTTTGGGTCCGGTTGAATTCACTGGAGACCTCCCGCCGCGCCATCGCCTCGACGACGGCCGGGCAGCTGGCCGCGCAGTCGGCCCACGCGATCCTGTCGATGGACGATGTCTTCATCGCCGAGGCCCTCGATGCGGCCACGGCGGATCCCCGGGCCGGTGGCATCGCCCTGTACTCGGCCGATGGACGTCTCGTGCTGAGCCGCCATCGACGGGGCCCGGCCTTGCCGCCCGTGCTCCCGGCCGGTGCACGGATCGATGCCCCCCCATCCAGCCACCGCGCCGGTGGCTACGAGGACTTCGAGGTGCCCGTCGCGATCGTCCGTCCCTCGGCCGAGCTGGTCGCCCAGGGCGTCCCCGTCAGCCGGCTCGACACGACGAAACGGCCTGTGGGACGTCTCGTGCTGCGGGTGAAGACCTCGGCCGGCATGGAGGACCTGCGGGCGATGATGGGATTTCCCCTGGTGCTGGGCGGCTGCGTTTTTCTGGCCGGACTGGTCCTGGCGTTCCTCGGCACGAAGCGGGTGGTGCGCCCGTTCCGGCGCATCCTGCGGGGGGTGGAGAACTTCCGGGCCGGTGATCTGGGCGCCAGGATCCAGCTCGATTCCAAGGACGAGCTGGGACATATCGCGGATTCCTTCAACAGGCTGGCCCGGGATCTGTCCGCCCGGATGGATGAACTGAAGCAGTGGAAGGACCGCCTCGAAGGCGAGGTGCTGAGTCAGACCGAGGAGATCCAGAGCACCAGCCGGTTCCTTCAGGAGTTGATCTCGCCTTTCGAAAAGGAAGGGGAGATATCGTGGACCGAGCTGCTGCGGCTGCTCTGCGAGAGCTCCGAGTCCGTGGGTGGCGTGCTCTTCGCCCGTGCGACCGACGGTCAGTTCGTCCGGATCGCCTCGTATCCGGCCGGTGGCCCGCCTCCGGCGCTGACGCCCCGGAGCTTTGACTCGGAGTGCCTGGAAGTGGAGCCCGGCCCGGGGGACGCGGTTTCGGCCGGGACCGTCCCCATGACGATCCGCCATTTCAACCTGCGGAATCCCGACGGGCTCGGGGGGCAGTTGATTCTCCAGTGTCCGAAGGAGTGCCGTCATCAGCACTACCTGAAACAGGTGATCCCGGCGCTGACGATCACGCTCTCCAACGCGAGGGCCTTCGTGAGCGTGCGTGAGCTGGTGGCGATGCTGGAGAAGCAGAACGACGTCCTCTCGCTGCAGAAGAAGGAGCTCGAGGATCAGAAGAACGAGCTCGAACGGGCCAGCCGGCTCAAGTCGCAGTTCGTCGCGAACATGTCCCATGAGCTGAGGATCCCGCTCAACGCGATCATCGGGTATTCGGAGATGTTGTCCTCGGGGCTGTACGGTCCCGTCAACGGGGAACAGACCTCCAGCCTTCAGGCCATCGAGGAGAGCGGCCGCAACCTGCTCAACCTGATCAACACGATCCTGGACCATTCACGGCTGGAGGCGGACCGCATGCCCGTGTACGCGGAGAAGATCGAAGACCTGCGCAAGGTGGTGAGGGAGACGGTGTCCCGCAACCAGTCGATCACGCGGGAACGGGAATACGAGATCGAGGTCGTGGTCCCGCCCACGCCGATCATGTGCATCTCCGACAGCGGCAAGATCCAGCAGATCCTGGTGAACCTGGTGTCCAATGCGGTGAAGTTCACCGAGACCGGCCATGTCAGGGTCCGGCTGGAGCCCAGGGGGGATCAGTTGGAGTTGACCGTGGAGGATTCGGGGTGCGGCATCCCGGAGAGCGAGTTCGAGAACATCTTCGCAGAGTTCCATCAGATCGACGGCTCCGCGACGAGGGCGGCCGGCGGGACCGGGCTGGGGCTGGCCGTCAGCCGGAAGCTCGCCCATCTCATCGGCGGCACGCTGACCGTGGCCAGCGAGATGGGCAAGGGCTCCACGTTCACGCTGCGCCTCCCGCGGCGGATCGCCGCAGCCGAGGCCACGGCCGACTCCATCATCTGACCGCATCCACGGCCTTCCCCATCGCCGTCGTCAGTATTTCCCCTCCCGCAGCCGGCTCTCCGGCACCGGCCCGTCGTAGGAATAGCCCCGCTGGACCCAGAAACCCTGTACCGGCCGGTCCGTCAATTCGATCCGCTGCACGTATTTCGGGCTCTTGTAGGCCAGCAGGCGTGGGACGACCAGGCGCACGGGAAAACCGTGCTTGAGCGGGATCGTCGAACCGGCGATGCCATAGGCCAGGAGGGTGTGGGGCTCCGTGGCGATCGGCAGCGGCAGGGACTCGTTGTAGGTGCCTCCGATGGTGTGGAACGTCACGTGGGTCGCTTCGGCCTTCGGGTGCACCAGATCCCACAGCGTGGACAGGTGCAGCCCGTTCCAGGGGACATCCAGGATCGACCACCCCTCCACGCAATGGAAATCCATGGTTTGATTGAGCCGGGACAGTTCCACCAGCTCGTCGAACCGGAAGACCCGCGGTGTCTCGACCAGGCCGTCGACGGTCAGCCGCCAGTCCTGCAGGATGCGCTCCAGGTCCTGGGGATCCACGGTGCGCTCCGGCCAGCGCGCAAACACCGTGCCTTCGGACGTGGAGCCCGGGGTGAAAGGATAGTCCGTCCGTCCCGCGTCAGGGGCGTCCCCGGCGGCGTCGATCACGGCGTCGGTGTCGGTCCCTGCGTCCTTGCCCGTGTCGGGGAGCGGCCTGCCGTGCAGGTGCGGCGGCCCCGCGCAGGCGGCGGCCTGGGCCAGCGTCAATACCGTGCCGGTGCCGAGCCATTGCAGGAACGTGCGCCGGGTCGCCTCAGGGCCAGTCAGATCGATTTTTTCTTTGGGGTTCATCGTGCACCTCCACCTTCCTTCTGTAAGTCGAAACTAACGAAAGTCAATGAGGCCAGAAAAATCGGGAAAAAACCGGTCTCCCGACGACCCTGAAAATTCTCTCGAAAAACAGCTTGACAGTTTGGGCCGTGGTCTTTATAAACGCATCCGCCTGACTCCTCCGGGGCTGTAGCTCAGTTGGGAGAGCGCTTGAATGGCATTCAAGAGGTCAGGGGTTCGATTCCCCTCAGCTCCACAACCCGGACACAATTGAAAATACCGCTCAGTGCCATCATCTGGTGACCATTGGTGACCATTTGTCGCCCTGACGCGGCTGAGGCACTTTTCCCTTTACTTTGCCGTCGTCGGCAATAGTATATGTGCGTCGAATTTCATTCTCGACACGAGCGGCGAATCCATGGCACAGCTGATCATTCTCTCGCAGGAACCCCAACAGACCCACGAACTCAAGGACTTCACCACCATCGGCCGCATGCCGCGCAACACCGTCCAGATCCTGGACCGCATCCTCTCCAAGGTGCATGCGCAGATCGTGCGGCTGAAGGACGGGTCCTATATCCTGAAGGACCTGGGCAGCCTCAACGGCACCTATGTCAACGGCGTGCGGGTCAGCGAGGTCCAGCTCAAGAACGGCGATGAAATCAGCATGGGTGCCACGCTGCTCCGCTATGTCGAGGGCAGCACCGCGGCGCCTCCGACCCCCGACGTCCTGGTGTCGCAGGATGCGGTCTCCTCCGAGATCCATCAGACCATGACCGCCGACGCGGGCAACTTCATCCCCGAGGCGGCGATCAGCAACGAGCAGGTCCTGCGTCAGGATTACGAGCGCCTGCGCGTCGCCCATGAAGTGGCCACCTACCTCGGTGTCGAGGCCGACCTGTACACCCTCCTGGGCAAGATCCTCGACAAGATCTTCGAGATTTTCCGCTGCGATCGCGGCATCATCTTCCTGCCGGACGGGCAGGGCGAGATGAAGCCCGCGGTGTCCCGCCACCGCAACCAGGCCCCCGGACAGTCCGAGAACATCGTCGTGTCCCGCACGGTGCTTCGTGATGTGGCCGAACGCAAACAGGCCGTGCTCTCGTCGGACGCCTCCATGGACGCCCGCTTCAACGCCGCCCGTTCCATCATCATCCAGGGCATCCGCTCCACGATGTGCGTGCCCATGGTGTACTCCGACGAGCTGCTGGGCATCGTCTATCTCGACTCCCAGCTGGCCACGGGCGCCTTCGGCAAGAAGGACCTGCAGCTGCTCACGGGCATCGCCTCCCAGGCCGGCGTGGCCATCGCCAACACCAACCTGATCCGGCGCATCGAGGGCGAAACCAAGACGAGGGCGCAGTTTGAAAAGCTCCTCAGCCCGAACCTGGTCGACCAGATCGTCGACGGCAAGCTCTCCTTCGATCAGGAAGGCCAGCAGCAGCCCGTCACCATGCTGTTCTCCGACATCCGCGGCTTCACCTCCATGAGCGAGAACATGGAGGCGCGCGAGATCGTCAACATGCTCAACACGTACTTCGAGGTCATGGTCGACGTCCTCTTCCGGTACGAGGGCACCCTCGACAAGTTCGTGGGCGACGAGATCATGGCCCTGTTCGGCGCGCCCGTGACCCTGCACGAAGGTCCGCGCAAGGCCGTCGAGTGCGCCGTCGAGATGATCGCCTGCCTCGAGGTCTACAACACCGCGCGCATCGCCGAAGGCAAGAAGCCCATCGCCATCGGGATCGGCATCAACACGGGAGAGGTCGTCTGCGGCGCCCTCGGGTCCTCCAAGACGATGCAGTACACGGTCATCGGCGACCCGGTCAACCTGGCCGCCCGCCTGTGTTCGTACGCCAAGGCCAACGAGATCATCATCGGCGAGAACACGTTCCAGTACGTGCGTGATTATTTCAACTATGAAGCGCGCGAGCCCATCTCCGTCAAGGGCAAGGCCCAGCCGGTGCACGTCTACAACATCCTGTCCGTGCGCACGCCTGCCAACGAGACCATGGTCCCCACCCCCAGATAGCTCCCATCATCAATAATGGAATTCGCTGAACTCCCCGCGCTGTACTACCAGTTCCTGGCGTTGGCGTGGGGCGCGATCTGGGGGAGCTTCGGCAACGTGATGATCTACCGGCTGCCCCGCGGGCTCTCCGTGGTGCATCCCCCCTCGGCGTGCCCCTCCTGCCACACGCCGATCCGCCCCTGGCACAACATCCCCGTGCTCTCCTATCTGTGGCTGCGCGGCCGCTGCGCCCATTGCCGGGCGCCGTTCTCCGCGCGCTACGCCGTGGTCGAGGCGATCTGTGGCGCCCTGGGCGTGGGCGTCTTCCTGGTGTTTGATGCGGCGGGGGCCTGGTCGCCCCTGGTGGTGGTCCAGGCGGCGGGGGTCTTCTTCTTTTTATGGATGCTCGTGGTGCTCGCCGGGATCGACTGGGACACCTTCATCCTGCCGGACACCCTCACCATCGGGGGCACGGTCCTCTTCGGCGTTTTTGCGTGGATTTTGGAATATTCCACCCTCACTGAAATTCTCGTCGGCGGTGCCGCGGGATTTTTAACCTTTGCATCGGTTTCGTTCTTCTACCGGGTGGTGCGCAAACGCGAGGGCCTGGGGCTGGGCGACGCCAAGCTGCTGGCGCTGATCGGGGTCGTCCTCGGGCCGCTGGCGCTGATCCCGGTGGTGCTCGCCGCCGCCGTCCAGGGGTTGCTCACCGCCTTGATATTCCTGGTTTTTCGCCTGCAGCGGCCGGCCCCGGTGCCGTACCAGGGCATCTCCGAGGCCGACCCGGAGTTCGATGAACTGTTTCGCGGCACGCCGGACTCCTGGATGCTCACGCCCATGCCGTTCGGCCCCTTTCTCGCGTTGGCCGCCATCGAGGTTTTTTTCACGACGCCCCTCTGGAGACCCTTTCTTGTAGGATAAGCGCCCCCAAAAAATGAAAAATTTCAGGTGAAATTTTCACCACACTGGAATAATTTCACTTTAAATGAAAAAACCGCTTGAAAAGTCCCCTGTCTTTGCCGATAATGTATCTCAGTTGAGTTGGGTTGAGCGATGACATCTTTTTAACGGGACCTCAGGTGATATGCGAGTTCATCGAATCGTACTGGAAAATCCCAAGGAATTTTTCGATTATTACGAATCCGGAACCGGCATGATCATTTTTGAGACCAAGGCTGTCTTCGGCAAGAGCGAAGAATTGATCCTCGAGTTCGACTTCCCCAATCTCAGTGACATGGAGCACCTGCGCGTCTCCGTGCGGAAGGTTCATCCCCAGAAGACCCCCGGACGGGACACCCGCAACCGGGTGGTGGCCTGGGTGCTCCCGCACCAGCGCCGCAAGCTCGACTTCCTGCTCAACACCGTGGCCAACAGCCCTTCGCCGGTGACCTTCCGGCGCACGTACACCCGGCACCCCGTCGCCATGAAGGCGGCCTGGTCCCTGGCCCACGCCGATCTGTGGCATCCCTGCGAGATCCGGAACCTCGGGCTGGGCGGGCTGATGCTCTCGGCGTCCTCGAATCCGCCGGCCGGGACGCGCATCATGATCAACTTCACGCTGCCCTCCCTGGACAAGAACATCCGGGTCCTCGGGCAGGTCGTGTGGTTCGATCGCGAGGCCACCGGCAAGAACCTCATGGGGCTCCAGTTCCAACCGGCCGACGGCGAAGACGGGCTGAACAACCTGCAGCGCGATCTGCGCCTGTTCTTCCGTCGTCACGAGATCTTCGGCAACGCCACGGGCTGCCCCAACAACGAGGATGTCGAGTATTACACGACCTCCACCTCCGGCATGAACTGAGTCATCCATAAAAATAGAAAGGTCATGGTTTTTCCCCGATTCCGGCATGGAGTCACGCCGTCGAGCTGTGCTATAGTGTCGCTGCCCGGCTGCGATGCAGCGGATGGGGAAACGATTCACAAGGAGATCCTGTCATGACGGAAGTAGATATCAATTCAGCACCGATGGCCGGAAGCGACGCGCCCGCCGAGGAAAAACTGATCTGGGAAGGCTGCCCGAAGTGGCAGGCCGACTTCAACCAACTGAGCCTGGCGGTCCTGCTGTCCCTCTTCGGCCTGGTCCTCATGATCTTCCTGCTGGTCAAGACCTCCTGGCACGCCGCCTTCACGGTGTACCCGGAGCTGGCCATGCTCCTGTTCGGCGCCGGCTGGTTCGCCTGGATCCGCGTCAAGCGCCGCAACCAGCGCTTCAAGATCACCAACCTGAACCTCGAGTACGAGTCCGGGGTCTTCAGCAAGACCATCCAGAACCTCGAGATGTGGCGCATCAAGGACATCGTGTTCCACCAGACCCTGGGCGAGCGGATGCTCGGCGTCACCCGCGTCGAGTTGATCACCACCGATCCGACCACGCCGGTGATCATCCTCGAGGGGCTGCCCCCCGGCCGCCGCGTCTTCGACGACATCAAGCAGGCCTTCCTGCTGGCCAAGCAGAGAAGGAACATCATCGGTTACGTGGATTGATGGGACGTCTCCTGCCCGCCGCCTGCTGTGCGGCGCTCCTCCTTCTTTCAAGTTTCGCCTGTGATTCGGAACCCAGCCAGGGGCTCGAGTACGTCGGGACCGGGGGCGAGCCCGTGTCGATCCGCCTCTCCTCGCTGACGCCGGAGGTGATGCTGGACCTGGACATCGAGCCCGGACCGCAGACCTTCGTGCTGGACACCGGATCCCCGGTGCACCTGGCCGACGTGACGGGCCACTACAGCGTCGACGTGGGCGTGCACCGCCTCCAGATGACCGGCCTCGGGCTGGTCTTCCTGAACCTGCCGTTCGTGTTCGAGGACTTCTTCGAGTCGTGGGTGCCCGTGTCGGGGCTGCTGGGCGCGAACCTGCTCACCTACTTCGACTGGGAACTGAACTACCCCGACCTGACCGTCACGCTCTTTCCGGCGGGCTTCCCCGAGCGGGATCCCGCCGACGCGCGGATCAACTTCACCCTCACCGGCGGTGGACGCTACCGCCTGAGCAACGGCGAGACCCTGGACGTGGGCGCCACGCGCCACCTGGTCTACGTGGACCTCGAAGGGACCCGCATCCTGGCGCTCGTCGACTCAGGCGCCTCCTACATGGTCATCAAGCAGTCGGTCCTGGACACCCTGGGGGCGGCCGGCCGCCCCGACCACGGCACCACCGAGGTCGTCACCGCGTACGGCGTCATCTCGGCGCCGCTGACCGAGCTGGAGACGGTCGCGTTCTCCGACGCTCCGGAGGCCACGCAGGTGAGCGGCGTGTACACCGTGGTCGTTTCCGATGACTTTCTGGCCTCCCTGCGCGTAGAGACAGGGCGGCAGGTGGACGCGCTCATCGGCGGCGCCTACCTGTCCCAGTTCCGCCTCCGCTTCGCCACGTCCGAGCGCATCATCGACGTGCACACCACGGGCGTGAAGCGTCGGACGCCCACGCCGATCGTGCCGTGCCGGCTTCCGCCGGTCGTGGAGGTGACGCCTTGATTTGCCGCGCCTTGACCTGCCTTTTCGCGGTCCTGCTCATGACCGCAGCGGCCGTCCCCGCGGGCGCCCAGGCGAAGATCTCCGCCGAGGAGAAGGCCTTCAACGACGACGTCATGGCCGGCGCGGCGCTCATGGTGGCGGGCAACCCCGGCGCCGCCGGACACTACTTCACCGAGGCGCTGAAGAACCAGCAGCGTCCGCAGTTGTACAGCCTGATCCTGCTGGCCCTGATCGAGAGCGGCGAGCTCCCCGCGGCCATCAAGTTGTGCTCCCAGAACGTGGAGCTGGCCCGGCGTGACGCGAACTTCCACTACTGGTGCGGCCGGCTCTCCTGGCTCGGCAAGGACCGCACCGCGGCCGTGAAGTCCCTCGAGAACGCGCTGTCCCTGGGCGGCGATTCGCCCCACCTGCTCATGACCGCGGCCCTGATGCAGGCCCAGACCGGCAACGCCGCCCGCGCCGCCCTCTACTTCACGCGCCTGATCCGGCGCGACCCGTGGGTCCTGCACACGCGGCTCTATCCGTCCCCCATCGCGGGACTGCTCTTCGCGCTCGAGGATCTGTTCGCCCGCTCCGGCCTGGGCGCGAGCTTTCCGCACGCGCTCTCGGCGCTGGCCCTGCGCGCCAACATGCCCGACCTCTCGCGGCAGTACCTGGAGGCGGCCTGGAAGGGCTACGGCACGCCCCCCGAGGAGCTGCACCAGCTGCGGCACCAGCTCTACCGCGCCTGGGGCCGGCCCGCGCTCCTGGAGCTCGCGTTCTCCGAGGGGATCAAGGCCTATCCCAAAAGCGTCCACTTCCGCTTCCATTCGGCCCTGCGCCTGATCGAGCAGGGGAAGCCCGAGCGGGCCCGCAACCTGCTGCTCGAGGTCACCGTCGACGAGCCCAAGAGCGCCCTGGTGCTGAGCCTCCTGGGGCTGACCCAGCTCGAGACCGGGCAGGTCGAGGCCGCGCGCAAGACGCTGGCCTACGCCCGCGCCCAGAACGAGGAGCTGGCCCTGCTCGACTACGCCGAGGGGCTCTTCCTGCAGAAGACCGGCGCCCCCCAGAAGGCCCGCGAGGCCCTGCAGCGCGCGGTGAAGAGGGAGCCCACCAACACGCAGTTCGGCGCGGCGTACCTGGCGGCGCTGGCCGCGGCGCGGGACACCAAGGCCCAGGAGGCCGAGCAGAAGCGGCAGAAGGCCATCGCCGCCTACTTCACCGAGTCGCAGGACTTCGAGAAGAAGTACCAGGCCCGCCTCGAGGCCCTCGAGAAGCTCGCCGCCGGCGTGAAGTCCGGCAAGCCCGTCGTGTTCCCTGCCACCTGCGACCTGCAGTGCCTGGTGCTCAAGGGATACGTCGAGCTGGCCGCCGGGCGCCCGTGGAACCCGGCCGCGGTGCTGGCCCGGCTCGGCGCCAAGGATCTGTGGTTCCCGGCGCTGCCGCTGCACGCCTGGAAGAAGGAAATCCCCACCCTCGCGGGCGAGAAGCTCGTGGTCATCAAGTATTTCCAGTCCGTGCTGCCGAGTCAGCTGGACTGACACTCACACAAGAGAGGCATTTTTATGACGACAGTTCAAAACGGAGATCATGTACATGTGCACTACACCGGCCGCCTCGAGGACGGCAGAGAACTTGAGCTGGACGCCGGCGAGCGAGAAGCGGAGGACAGGATCGGCGGCGTCTTTCGCTGCGGAATCGGGTGCCGCTGTCGCGGGGGCGGCACCCTCGTCTGTGTCGCCGAACGGTGTGACCACGACGGCGCCCGGAAGATCCCCCCCCAGTGCGGCGAGCAGAAAGAACTCCCGCTCGGGTTTGACGCCGACGTGTTCGGCGAGGTAGCGGCGGAGGGGCCCTTCGGGCAGCAGGTTGGCGAAGAAGGGCGGAACGCGGGCGACGTAGGGCCGCAGGTGCGTCACGAGGCTTCCCCCCGACCCCTTGAAGGAGAGGCTCAGGGTCGGCCGCTCGGAATCCTCGAGATAGCCCTCGTCGAAGGCGAAAAGCTGCT
>PHBF01000422.1 GCA_002841905.1 Deltaproteobacteria bacterium HGW-Deltaproteobacteria-17 | reverse complement strand
GGCGCACTTCTCGCGGCGGCGCTGGCGGCGGGGCTGTGCCTGGCCACCCTCCCGGGGACCGCCCGAGCCCTCGGCGTCGCGCCGCCCTACCGATGGCGTCCCGTCGCTGCCGGACTGGGGCTCTTTCTTCTCATCTTTCCCGTGGTGGTGGCAGTGGGGCATCTGGCGACGCTGGCGGCTTCGCTCATCGCCTGGCTCACGGGAGGCTCGCCGCCGGACCTGATCGCCCATGAGACGCTCAGAACGCTGACGGCCTCGGGGCGGGACGCCGCGTGGTGGTTCGCGGTGATCGCGGTGGTGGTCGGGGCGCCTCTGGCGGAGGAGTTCGTGTACCGGGGCTGCCTCCAGAGCGCGCTCGAACGGCTGTCGACCGCCCGTCGAGAGTCGGCGTGGCGGCGTCAGGGCGCGGGCGCCGGGGAATCGCGTGCTTGGGCGGGGGGGGCTGGGGGGTGGTGGGGGTGGTGGGAGTGGTGGCCCATCGCGCTGACCTCGCTCATCTTCGCCGCCGCTCATGTGGGCGTGGCGGCGCCGCAGGCTCTCGTGACCCTCTTCGCGCTCTCGCTGGCCTTCGGGGCGGCGTATCGCCGGACGGGCAGGCTCGTCACGCCCGTGGTCATGCACGGGCTCTTCAATGCCCTGAATATCGCGCTGGCGGGGGCGTAGGGTGTTTCATCGGCTCGGAGAGAAGGTGGCCTCCGACCTGCCCCACCAATGGAGAAGACAGGGAAGAGAGGCAGGTCGGAGACCTGCCCCACCAGGGAGAAGAAGAGGAGAGTGGCAGGTGGGCGGCCTGCCCCACCGGAGAGCACGGAATCTGCTCTGACCCTCCGGGCCTGTCCGGGCATGGCGGCCACCGGGCCGCTAGCCTGTGCCTCCCATGACACCCGAATCGCGCCCCCGCGTCCTCACCGGCGACACCCCGACGGGCCGGCTTCATCTCGGCCACTATGTCGGCTCCATCGAGCGGAGGCTCGAACTCCAGGAGGAGTACGACTGCTACTTCCTCATCGCCAACATGCACGCCTTCACCACCCGGGCCGAGCGATCGGAGGAGATCCGCCGGGACACGCTCGAGATCGTCAAGGACTGGCTCTCGACGGGGATCGACCCGGAGCGCTCGACCGTCACGCTCCAGACCGAAGTCCCCGCGATCGCGGAGCTCTCGTGGTTCTTCGCCATGCTCATCCCCTTCAACCGGGTGATGCGGAACCCGACGCTCAAGACGGAGATCGACGCGAAGGGGCTGGGGGACTCGTACCCCTTCGGCTTCCCGATGTACGCGGTGGGGCAGTGCGCCGACATCCTGGCGTTCCGGCCCGAGTTCGTGCCGGTGGGCGAGGATCAGGTGGCGCACATCGAGATGTGCCGCGAGGTCGCCCGCCGCTTTGATGTGCTCTACTGCTCCGTGAACCCCAAGGCCGACGACGCCGACTTCGAGAAGCTCGGCGGGGTCTTCCCGATCCCCAAGGCTCTCGTCGGCCGGGTCGCCCGGCTTCCCGGGATCGACGGCATCCAGAAGATGAGCAAGAGCCTCGGCAACGCCGTCTTCCTCTCCGATTCCGCCGCGGAGGTCCGGAAGAAGCTCAACAAGATCTTCACCGGCCGCCAGTCCCCCACCGAGCCCGGCGACATCCACAACGCGCTGATGCAGTTCGTCGACGCCTTTGTCCGCGATCCGAACCGCGTCGCCGAACTCAAGGACCGCTACGCCCGGGGCGACAACCTCGGCGATGGGCACATCAAGCAGGAACTCGGCGAGCACATCAACGCCCTGCTCGACCCCATGCGCGAACGCCGCGCGAAGTACGAGGGCAAGGCCGGCGACGACCTCGTCATCGACATTATCAAAGCCGGCACACGCCGCGCCAACGAGCAGGCCGAGCGAACACTCTGGATGGCCAAGGAGGCGATGGGGCTGGGATTCTTCAGGCGCGGTCTGCGGCTGGAGTAACCACCCCGACCTCCGCGCCACCACG